>JADJZA010000011.1 GCA_016719385.1 Candidatus Microthrix subdominans
GTGCTGAGCGGCTTTGGGTGCCTTCACCGTCTGGGTGTTGCTTCATGGTCCGCCCTTCGGTGGTCGGGGCCGCTTTGACCGTCGCCGGCGAACCGGTCCGACCTGAACCGGCGCCAGGCCCCGTCGCGCTGGGGAGCAGTGGGGTCGGTGCCCTGTCGGGCGTCATGCCCGCCCTCGCTTACTTTGAGCCCGACGCTGCCGGAGGAAGCCGCAACAACCGTGTGGCCCCGGGGCGGTGGCTACCGATCGGACCCGGACCGCATCGGAGGCGTTGACAGGGAAGTGCCGGACGAGGAACACCCCGCCGTCGTTGCGCAGTGCGTTTTGCTGGCTCCAGCCATCGCCGTCCGGGCCGACCAGGCGACCGTCGCATGCGTCGTCGCCCAGGCTCCATCGGGCGGTGCCGACGGTCAGCACCGATGAGTGGTATCCGGCGGAGCGCCTGCACTCCGCCGCCGTCGGGTCGACGGGTGCTGGTGGCGGCAATCGCCGGTTGCGAGCATCGGGCAGACGGCGGCTGATCCGGTCGAGCGACCAGGCGGGGTCCCGGGCCCGGCCCGGCGACGAGGATCCCGGCGCGCCGCCGAGCACGGTGAGCCCGAGCGCCGCTGCCAGACCGAGACGGACCGGCAACCACCTTTCACACAATCGGGGGACAGCCGGGCGGGTGAGCTCTCCCAACCGTCGCCGGACGGAGGAGTTGCCCGGGTGTGCGGTGCCTACCCGCCCCGGACGTCGGTGGATCGCCGCGCTGCTTCGATTCCATCGTCGAGGCCGGTGGCCAGCGCATCGAGGTCGTCGAGGTCTCCTGACCTGAGATCCACGGCCACGCCGGCCAGGCGGACCTGAGCTCGGGTGCGAAGGTGGCGCCCCCGCGAGGAGCGTTGATGCCATGATCGTCGCCAGCGCCCGTGGTTCGCCGCTCGCTCGGCCGGTCCTGCCGGGCAGACCGCAGAGCCGAGCGGTGCTACCACAGCGCGGACGTCGATGTCGCCGCCCGCGACGTTCTCGGCCGGTGGCGACGCCACGACGCCAGATGACGTGCTCAGCTCGAGCGACAGGTGAACCCAACCGCGCCGATGGAGCCCGGCGAGCAATTCTGGCCAGTGCAGCCAACGCGGCCAGGCGACCGGCGACGGCGAGCGGCGGTGAGGCGAGCGTTTCGGCGCCGGGCGTCAATGGTCTCGGAGCCACGTCACCGGATGCCTCTCCGAAAACCGACGAACAGATGATGCCGCTGCGTCAAAAGTGGGCTCAAGACGTCGATCTCTCGGCGGACGGCCAGCGTGTCGGGTGTCAACGAACCCGGAACCGGTCGGGTCGTGGCTGCTTCTGGCTGCCGAGGCTCGCTTGCGCACGAGCCGGGTGACCGAGCCAACGTCGGTGACCACGACGATCAACCCAACTGGGCAGTGGCTTGGGCGGTGATCCTGTAGGTGGGGGACACCCCGGGCAGACCCCGCCCAAAAGAGCCTCCGACCGTTCCGCCTGCTGCGGACGCGGACTTGAGTGCCATCCGGCGAGACCGCCACATCAACCCACCGGCGCTCGAGCCCGGGGACGTCGAGCGAGGCCAGGTGCAACCTGGCTGCGCCTCGGTGGCCTGTCCTGGCTGGTCCGGCACCGGCCCGCCCGAACGGAGCGCATCGCTATCGAGCAGGCCGGCGGCGTCGTCGGCGCACGCTCGGTGACCTGAACCAGCCGCCGCTGGGCCAGGTGCGCCGCCGACAGGTCGACTGCGACAGCGCCGAGGAGGACGTGATGACGAGCACGCCTGCCGGGACCAACATCAGCGACGACCCCGATCGGTCCGCCGCACTCGGCGACGGGGCGCATTCCGACGCTGTGCCCTCACCCGGCGCATGCCACACCCCCTGCTTCGCCAGGCAGGACTGCGGTCCATTGCCCGCCACGGGTCGATCACCTCGGCGCCGTCGGCGGTGACCGCCGTGCGCCATCCGAGGTTGGCTAATCCGGGGCACCTGCACCAGCGGAGCGGCGAAGGCTGACGTGGGCCAGCCTGCAAGGGCCGAAGGCAGCCGCATCCGGCCGTGTGATTGAGATTGCCGTATCGAGCGCCCGGAGGCGATAAGCGAGGCCCGCGCCGCTGCGTCGGGTTTCTGCCGGTCCGGCAGCGGCGCTGTCGGCCCGCGCACCCGGAGGTATTCCCGCACCGCAGCGTCCGCATCGGTGCGGGCAGCGATGACCGACCAGACATTGACGATCATGAGCGGTGCCCACCCCAGCGCCACGAGCACCCCGGCCAGCAGCCCATCTGAGCCGCCGACGACGCCCTGGTCAGCCCAACGCCTGCGCCTCACGATGGCTCCTGCCGGACGACGACGTCGGTATGGACGCCGCCGATGCGGGTCGCTGCGCCGACGACCGGCCGCCGGGCCTTTCGCACCCGGAGGATGACCGAGCGCCCGGTCGGGTCCCCGACGAACTGCAACTCGACGTGGTCGGCGTGGCCACCCAGGCGGGCACGCGCTTCAGGCCAGGCTTTCGGCTTGACCTCGGCTGAACGTCGGCGTACCGAGGGTCGGAGGCCGCACGCCGGGTGGTGTCCTACGCCACGTGGTCGACCAACGAAGCGACCCACAGGTTCACCAGCACGTGGTGGCCAAGAGCAGGAAGGCGAGAAACACCGTCACCCCCAGGGCGGCCGACAGCGTGCCGGAGCTGCTTCTCGCCGCCGGCCGAGCATCGTTTTCTGATCCGTTCGATCGTCTGGTTTGCCTTGGTGGTCGCCGAGTTGAACATCACCCGAAACCCGACCCACATGAGCAGGTTGAGGAAGGCGATCACCAGCACGGCGATCGCAGTCGAGATGACGCCCTCGGCCAGGTCGGCTCGAGGGTTGCGGGACGGTGCCGAGCCGCCTGCCTCGATGTCTGGTTTGCCGGGTGAAGGTTCGGTCCCCAAATGCGGCGGGTGGGGCGTATGGCCATGGCGTCGGTGGTGAGGTCGCCAACGTCCGCGTCGACGTCATCTGCGCTGTCGACGAACCCGATCGGATGAGCCTTCCGTGGCTGCCGTCGACGGGCCGGTCAGTGTCTGGATGGTGTTCATGTTGCTCCCTTCGGTTTCAAAGCTTCTTGGTTCGGTTGGGTCAGTGTCGGAGCAACGGGCGAAGACGGCAGGAGGGGCTGGGTTGGGCACTGCCCCGATCAGCCCGTGAATCGGCTGAGGGCGTGGATGAAGGGAACGACGAGGAAGACCACCCCAATGAGGGAGGCGACGGTGACCGGTATCCAGACCATCTGCTCGTGCCGCTCGATCGTCGCATCAGCCTGCGATGAACCTCGTTGGCGGGATGCTGCGGGCTTTCCATCCCGATCAGGGTGCCGAGATCGCCGGCCTCCTGGTTGAGGAAGCGAGCACCCCGACCAGGCGGGAGACCGCCTCGACCTTGACAGCTCCGCCCACTCCCGCAGGGCTGATACCCTCCGGAGGCCCCTCCGCGAATGCGGCGCGCCGCCACTCAGATCCTCGGCGCAGGCGCTGCTGGAGCGCCGGCCGAGGCGGGCGACCGACGCAGAAAGCGAGTACCCGGGCCGATAGGTGCATCGTGCCAGTTGCTCGGCGACGACAGGTCGTGGAGCACCTGCCTTCCGGCGCCGTTCGTCGAGCCGGGCCAAGTGCTGCTCGGTGAGGATTGGAAGACCAAGATCGGCGAAGCGGCTAATACGAAGAGCGACAACACGATCGGGAGTTTCGCGGAAGCGATCGCTGCGCCGGCGATCAGTCCGGTCAGGCTCCACATCAGTTGGCGAACCCGGGAAAGGCAGTGGCGTCATCGTCGCGGTGCAACCTCACGCAGAGCGCCGACGTCGTCGTCGAGGCCGACGGTGCGCGGGCCAGAGCCTGCCCCAGCTCTTGGCCAGGGGCGCCACGAGCGTTCCCGTGCAGGGCGCTCAGCGTCGCCTGGCGACGCACCGCTGCGCCCCTGCCGGGTAGCAGGCGCGCAGCCGCTGGGGCCAACGGCGCCGGGTTGAGCTGAGGAAAGGAGGAGATGATCAAGACCGAGCCCGCCATCAGCCTGAGGAAGGCGTAAGCGCCATTGCCCGGTCATGAGCCGAACACCTGCGCCTGTTGGGCAGGCGCAGGATCCCGCCTGACCACACCCAGCAGGCGGACAGCACGGGCCGAGCGCCCAGTGCCGAAGCTGGCCCAGGCGCTTTGGTACGCTCTCCCGTCCATCACCGATCGACATCCTGACCAGTGCCATCCCGAGGGGGCACGAGCAGGACGAAGTGGCGGGCGAACCTAACGCCGGCTTGCTGCGCACGGGCATCCGCCTTCGAGCACATCCGGTGGACGGTCTTCGGCCAGGGCTTCGAGCCGGCGGTCGAGGTCGAGCCCCCCGCCCGGTGGGCGACGAAAACGTCTCGCGGTGGCATCGGCGGTGGGATCGCCGAGCGGGTCCCTTGAAGACCGGGAGGGCCGGTCCGAAGTCCGTGGTGATGCAGCCACTCACGGTGAGCGGCAGCGAAAGCGGTCGCAGCTCTTCGGGGGCCCGGCGACCCACCTCGAACAGGCTTGGGGTATCGACCGGCCCACCGAGCCAGGGAGATGCGGATCTCTTCGATGATCCGAGGCCACGCTCCCTGAACGCTCCCGGGCCGGAGGCGGCGTTGTCTCGAACGAGCCCGAGCGGGCACGCCGAAACGCGCACCCCCATGGGAACACCGGCACGAGGCCCCAAAGTCCCGAAAGTGACCATCGCGGTCAGCCAAGGCATGGAGGTTGCCGACACCGCGACGAACTGCGTGACCTCGAGACCTGGGCCAGCCCTGCCGACCAGTGACGGGCCGAGGTGCGGCCGAGGTCGAAGGCTCCCACGGGCGCGACCGGCAAACGTCGATCTCCTCAGCGCGCCGTCGAGCAGCGCAACACCGGGACCGGCCAGGATGCCGGCGCCAGGCCGCTGAAGTCACGCCCTAGCTCCGGCGACCCGGCCCATGACCCGGGCATCGGGCGTCGATGGGCTGGTCCCGGACTGCCACCGGCCCAGAGCGGGCTACGGGGAACTGCCCGGTCCACGCCAACGGATCGTCGGGGAGTGGCCCCGGAGAACCGGCGTGGTCGTGAACTGGGTGGCGTCCGGACCGCCGGCCAGGTCCTCGACGGCCAGGATCTCGCTAACCCTCGGGCCCATCGCGGTGCGGCGCAGTGAACGACGACGTCTACCGCCTCGGAGACCAAGGTGTTGAGGGCCGACAACGGCAGGTCGCCTGTCGGCCAACTGGCTGACGAAGCCAGCCGGGTGAGCGCTTGACGAGCCGACCCGGCGTGGATGGTGGTGAAACCCTTGACTCCCGACGACAGGGTGAGAAGCAGGGGGAGTGCTTCGCGGTCTCGGACCTCACCGACGATGGCGACGTCGGGGGCCATCCGCAAGAAGCCGGCGACGAGCCGACGCAGGGTGACCTCTCGGCCCGCCCCGACCTGGCCACGGGTCTGCATCGAGGCGACGTTGGCCAGGGAACGTCGGTCTCGAACACCTCTTCGGCCACGACGACCCGCAGTGAGGGGTCGAGGTGGCCGCGCAGTTCAACAGCGTGGTCTTGCCCGAACCGCTGGGGTGCGCCGGAGACGACTATCGAGAGCCGGGCGGACACGACCGCTGGAGAAATCGAGCGGCCGCGACGCCCAGCATGCCGTGCCTGACCAGCTGGTCGAGTGAGGAGAACGCCACACCGGTGAACTTCCGGATGTTCACCATCAGGCGGCCGCCGCGCGGCCAGATCGTGCGGCACGATGTGAAGTCTCGACCCGTCGGGGAGCTGCGCGCCCTGGAGGCCGAGCAACGGCTCGAGCGTGCGATGAGACCCGGTGGAATCGTCGAGCAGTCGGGTCAGCGTGCGGATGACGTGGTCGTCGTCGTGGAACACCCGTGGTGAAAGCCACTTCGACCGGTATGTCGTTTGACGAAGATGGCGTCGGAGCGTTGACCATGATCTCCCAGACGTCGGGATCCTCCAGCAGGACCGAGAGCGGGCCGTATTTGGCCAGGTTGACGAACGCCCGCTGTGCGACCTGGGAAGGATCGGAGATGTCCTGACTGCGAAGGCCCCGCGGCACTCGACCGACCAGGCGGCCAACCCCGCCCGGCGATCAGGTCCGCAAGGCCTGCTCGGATCCGCCGACGTCGAGATCGAGGGCCATGGACTTGGCGTTGTTGAACCCTCGCCTCGATCTCGGCGAGGGGCGAGGCAACCCGTCGGCTGGGCCAGCGCTTCACCCCGGTGCAGGCCGGAGGGCCGGGAACACCGCCGGCGACGGCCCGGTCGCTCATGACGCCTCCTCCGGATTTCCGCCGACCGGCGGTCGGTCGGCGAGAACGTCATGCTCGGCGCTTCGTCGTCGAAGTCCATGACGGACTGGTCACCGGGGCTTCGTGTGGTTCCCGTGCCCAACGGTGGCGGCCGTCTCGACTCTTCGGTGAGCCTCGCAGCGAGCGGACGGACGATGCATGCGGGGAGCGGTACCGCCGCCCGGTGACTGCTTCGACCGAGTTCCGCTCGGGGATGAAGACGGGTGCTGCTGACGCCTGGGGGCCGACTCGGTCGACGGGTCCGGCATCGGTGCGGTCCGGCTGACCGGGCGGCCACGGACCCGGAAGCTCGACGACGGTGCTTGGAGCGTCAGCGCCCGCAGCACTCGGCCCGACGGGCAGGTGATCGCAACGTTGATCACCACCGAGGCTGACGATGAGGCACCGAATCGAGCGAGATCGCCTCGAGCAGGTTGACGAGATGGGCCACGCCCACACGTTGGGCGTGCTGACCGCCAGCACCAGGTCGGCAAGCCGCTAACACCGTGCGCCGCCACGTGCTGTTCTCGGTGTCGGCCGACGCGTTTCGGCTTCGCCGTCCAGATCGGCATCGAGGTCGGCCACCACGGTGGCAAGGTGGCGAGCAGCCCATCGAGCCCCGCCCCGAACGCGGGGTCGCAGCGCCGTCCAGTGACGCCGCGTCGCAGCCCCACCAGCAGGTGGTAGTGCCGGTTTGGGAGCTCGAAGAGGTGCTCGCGCACCCCCGTCCCGCTCCGGGTGTCCGTGACGGTGAGCCTCGGTCGTTCCACGACGCCGGGTACGACATCGCCGGTGTCGTGGTACAGCGCCTGGGACGCACCGAACGAGAAGTCGGCCAGGGCAACGGTGCCATCGATCGTTACCATCGGCCACCGCCTGGGCGGTGGCCATCGCAACGGTCGACTGTGCCGGCGCCGCTGCGCCCGATGACGGCGATCAGGCGACCGGCCCACCGCTCGTCGGTCGCTTCAGCGAGTGGCTCGATCGAGTGGGCATCGCTGATCGGCGCGGCTGCGACGCTCAGCGCGCCGGTGAGGTCGTCGCGCCCGAAGTCGTCGGGCAGAAGCGCTGCGGCGCCGAGCTCGAGCCAGTTGTGATCAATCCGGGCATCGCTGACGACCAGCGTCGCTGCGCCGGGCGTCCCTCGCCGCCGCGATCAGATCGCGGTCCGCCCCCTTGTGCCGAACGGGGCGGCGCCAGCCCCAGCACCACCCAGCGCTCAGCCATGGCCGGACCCGCTGTTCGTTGAGGTCGCTGGGCCTGGCGTGGGTGCGGCAAGCGTCATCTTGCCTGACGCGCTGGCGCCGACGATGGCGGCCAGGGCCCGCTCGTCGGCCACCTCGATCGTGACGACCAGCGAACCGAGTTGCCCAAGGTCGCCGGTGGAGTCGGCATTGACGGCGAGCACCCGTGAACGCTTGGCGACCACGGTCGCTTCGGAGTCACCCTCGGTGCTGGAGAGCACGTCGACCACCGCCCCGCTCTCAAGATCGCCGTCGAGTGCGCTGGCGCGGCTCAACTCCAGCGAGACGCGCCGAGCGGGACCGTCGATGTTTCCCGGCTCGACGACCGACGCCGGGCTGAGCAACTGGTTTTGGCCGACCGCAGCTGTCGTCTCCTTTCCGACCAACGAGCGCCAGTCGTCGGTCAACTGACCGGCCATCTCTGGGGGCAACTCGGCCGGCGCCAGGCCGAGATCTGCTCGCTCGATCACGTCGCCTGGAGCCAAGGGATGGGTGGCGACCACGAACTTGTCCACCGGGGCGGCATGAGCCTGTTGGTATGCGGCGAAGAGCCCCACGCCCGATGCGGCGATGAGGAAGCCACCCAGAACGGCCCGTCCGTTGGGCAGCATCGTCCGATCGAGGCCCCGCTTGGGGTGGCCGCGGTCCGAACTTGAAAGTTCAACCCCGCCGGCGGATTTCGAACCTCGACTGTTCGCCACGGGTTTCGGTCCCGTCAGTTGAGTCACGGATGCTCTCCTCCGTTCGGTCACCGGTCCATTTGCCGAGAGCCACGTTGCGGTGCCGAGAACCCCCCGAGTTTTGGATCACCGCCGCTCGATCGTTCGCGCTGGGCGAGGTCGAGCGGATGACCAGTGTGCGCGTTGTCTCCCCCGAATGGCAAGGGGATTTCTCACCGGGGAGACGAACCCGGGTGCGCCCGCCCCGTTTGCGGCTTCCCGCCGTGTGGGCGGTGAGCCCAAACCACAGCGCTAGGGTGAAGTCGACGACGGAACACGCCGTCGTTTCAGCCATGGGGGAGCGCCGATGCTCGGCACGATGCAGGACCGTCCACTGACACTGGACCACTTTGTCAACCGGGTCGAGACCTACTTTCCCGACCGGGAAATCGTGACCAACACCGCGGCCGGGGTGGAGCGAACCACCTACGGCGAGTGGGCCGAGCGCACCCATCGCCTGGCCGGCGTGTTCGACAACCTGGGCATCTCTGAAGACGGCCGCGTCGGCACGTTTGCATGGAACACCGCCCGACACCTCGAGCTGTACTTTGCGGCGCCGTGCAGCGGTCGGGTGCTGCACACGTTGAACCTGCGGCTGTTCCCCGAGCAGCTGACCTACATCGTCAACCATGCCGAGGACGAGGTGATCTTCGTCGATCGCAGCCTGCTGGGCCTGCTCGTGCCCCGCATCGGCGAGCTGCCCACGGTGAAGCACCTCGTCGTCATGGACGATGGCGCCCCGAGCGAGATCCCCAGCTTCGACGGCGGACCCGAAGTGCACGACTACGAGGAGCTGCTCGCCGCCGCCGAGTGGACCGAGTTCCGCTGCAACGACGAGTTGGCCGCAGCATCGATGTGTTACACGTCGGGCACCACCGGTAACCCCAAGGGCGTCACCTACACCCACCGGTCCACGTTCCTGCACACGATGGCCGCCATGCTGGCCGACACGATCGGCGTGACCGAGGCCGACGTCATCCTGCCCGTCGTTCCCATGTTTCACGCCAACGCCTGGGGTCTGGCCCACGCCGCCGTGGCATCCGGCGCCAAACTGGTCAACCCGGGCCCCGACCTGTCGGCGCCGACCCTCGCCCGCCTGATCGAGGAGGAGCGGGTGACCCTCGCAGCCGGCGTGCCCACGATCTGGATGGGTGTCGTCGAGGAGCTGGAGGGCCGCGACACCTCGTCGCTGCGGGTGGTCCCGTGCGGCGGCTCGGCCGTACCGACCTCGCTGTCGAAGCGCTTCGAAGAGGTCACCGGCCTGCCGATCCTTCAGGCCTGGGGGATGACCGAGACCTCGCCGGTCGGCTCGGTGGCCAAGGTGATCTCCACCCTGGAGGATTCTTCGCAGGAGAAGCTGGACGAGTTGCGCGCCTCCCAGGGCCTGCCAGTGCTGGGCGTCGAGCTGCGGGTGGTCGACCCCGACGGGAACAAGGTGCCTTGGGACGGCGAGACCCAAGGCGAGCTGCAGGCGGCCGGGCCGTGGATCACCAACGGCTACTACAACGACGACCGCTCGGACGCAGCGATGACCGAGGACGGCTGGTGCCGCACCGGAGACGTCGCTGTCATGTTGCCCGAGGGCTACATGAAGTTGGTCGACCGCACCAAGGACGTCATCAAGACCGGCGGCGAGTGGATCAGCTCGGTCGAGCTCGAGAACGAGATCATGGCGCATCCGGCGGTGGCCGAGGCTGCGGTGATCGCGGTGAGTCATCCGAAGTGGGCGGAGCGACCGCTGGCCTGCGTCGTGTTGCGCGATGGCGCCGAGGCGACCAGGGAGGACATCCTCGAGTTCCTCGACGGCCGTGTGGCCAAGTGGTGGATCCCCGACGACGTGGTCTTCATCGACGAGGTGCCCAAGACCTCGGTCGGCAAGTTCTCGAAGAAGACGCTGCGCGATCAGTTTGCCGATTACCAGCTGCCGGGCGTCGAGGACGCCTGAGGTCGGCGACCGGCGACCGTCCCGACGGCGGGTCTCACCTTGTGGGGACTTGCCGTCGGGTCGCAGGCGGGGTCGAAGCTGCAACGTGATTGCGCGGCGGCGGGGGGAGATCGGGCCGGGTAGCCTGGGCGTGCCCGAGCGATACCGGTTTCTCCTTCGACCGTGGTGGATCGCCACCCACGTACTGCTGATCGCCGCCGTCCTGCTCATGGTCAGGTTGGGGTTTTGGCAGCTCGACCGGCTGCACGAGAAGCAGGACATTGCCGACGCCATCGAGCTGAGCGCCGCGCAGCCTGCGGTGCCGGTCGACACCTTGGTCGATCCCGACAAGGGGACCGACGAGCCCGAAGCGCTGCATTACCGGACGGTGACCGCCACCGGCACCTACCTGGCCGACGAGGAGGTGCTGGTCGCCAACCGCACCCAGGACGGCCAGGCCGGCTATTGGGTGGTCACCCCGTTGGAGATTTCGCCCACCGAATCGGTGGCGGTCCTGCGTGGCTTCGTTCAGCTTGCCCTCGGCGAGGAAGGCGTTCCCGTCGCTGCGGTGGCGCCGCCGGAGGGCCAGGTGACCGTGACCGGTTGGGTGCAGACCACCGCTGAGCGCGGCGCCTTCGGGGGGACCGACGATCGGCCCGGCCAGTTGGAGCGGTTCAACCGGCTCGACCTGGCACGGTTGGGCAAACAGGTGAGCGTGCCCCTCGACCCGGTAGCGGTCGTGGCGATCGAGCAGCAGCCGGCGACGTCGGGCGATGAGCTGGCCCCGGTGCCTCGGCCGGAGCCGGACCTGGGTCCGCATCTGGGCTACGCCGGACAGTGGTTTGTGTTTGCCCTGATCTTCGCCCTCGGGTACCCGTTCATGCTGCGGCGCCAAGCGCGCCAGTACGAGGAGCGAGATCTCGCTCGCGATGACGATGGCACCGGGGACGGCGGCGGTGGGCCTGGTGGCCGCAGCACTGGAGGCGGAACCCCCGGCGGGGGCCCGGCACGGCCCACCGACGCGACGATATCGGAGGCCGACACCTCTCCAGGGTCACCCCGGCGCGTCCAACCGTCCACGCAGGGCTGAGGGGCTGGCCATCGCGACGCACCCGTTCGTCGCTGAGGACCAGGACGGCCACGGCCGTCCTACGGCCCGCCTGGACCCGTTGTTCGGGCTGGCTGAGGACGACCCGAAGCGGCGCCTCGCCCAGGCCGCCGTCCGTTGTCTGGATGACGTCGCCATGAACGACTTGGGCCTGGAGGCGGTTGCCCGCGAGGCCGGATTGTCCCGCGCAACCCTCTACCGGGTTTTCCCCGACGGTCGTGACGAGCTGCTGCGCACCGCGCTGGCCACAGAAGTGGCCGAGTTTTGGCGCAACCTGGCCAACGCCGTGGCGGAGGAGACGACGCTGGAGGGCCGCCTCACCCGAGGCCTGATCGATGGCGTGCTCCGAACCGAGAACCATGCGCTGCTGCAACGCTTGGTGCACCAGGAGGCGGAGGAGTTCGCCCTCTTCCTCGACGAACTCGAGCCCGCGGTGTTCACCCTGTTGTCGGCCTACCTGGCCGACCTGTTGGATCGCTTCTCGAGCGACCTGGCCCCGGGGGTCGACCACGACGAGGCCTCGCGCTACCTGGCCACCTTGATCCTGAGCTACCTGGGCAGCCCGGCATCGATCGATTTCACCGACGAGGCGCGGGTGGCCCACCTGGTCCGCACCCAGCTGCTCGGCGGAATCCTGGCGTCGGTCACAGTGCCGAACGTGATGCCCACCGACACAGGGCGTGACGAACGACACGCCAGCCGCTGATGCGCTGAGACACATCGTGTCTTAGTGTTTCAAGCGATGCAGGTGATCGACCAAAGCACTAGCCGTTCCGGCGGCACCTTGGGCGCGCCCACCATGATCACGCTCACCGACATCCGCATCCCCGGTGCGCTCGACGACGAGCCGGTCACCTTGGAGCTGCCTGCCGCCCTGTCGTGGCTGGCGAGGGCGGCCCAGCCCCAGCACGACGACGTGGCGCCACTGCTCGATGCTGCGGCGGTCTGCATCGCTCGGTGGGGGGTGGCCAAGACCACCGCCGGGGATGTGGCCGAGGAGGCCGGCTGTTCCCGAGCGACGCTGTACCGCCGGTTCCCGGGAGGGCGCGACCAGTGGTTGCGGGCCGTGGTCGAACGCGAAGCGGGCGACGTCGTCGCCGAAGTTTTGGGCGAGGTGGCCCGAACCGACGACCTGGTCCGGGCGGTGGCGCTGGGTGTGTCCGGAGCGATCCAGGCGATGTGGCGGCGCCCCGTGCTGTCACGGCTGTTGGAGCACGAACGTGAGCTGCTGTTGCCCGAGGTGCTGATGGATCGTGCCTCGCACGTCTACGTCAGGCTTGGCGAGGTGGCGGCGCCGGCTCTGAGTCACCTGTGTGATCCCGATCGGGCTCGCACGATCGGTGAATGGGGCGCACGGCTGGTGGTCGCCCGGGCGCTGCAGCCCGAGTTGCCCGGCGGGCTGGCGGTCGAGGATCCCAACATCGTCGCTCATCTCGCCTCCCGATATCTCCTGCCGGGGCTTTTTCCCGAGCGCACGAGCGAGTTCGGGCGGGCCCGCCATCTCGAACACCACAGTTCCGAACAAACGACATCGACCAATCAAGCCAATCACCAACTGGAGGCGCAATGACCGACACCATGCCCACGACCGACCCGATGTCGGCGGACAACCGCTCGATGATCGGCCGGGACGAGATCGACGACCTCGAGTCGATCCTGGCGGTCACCAACACCGACCGCGACGAGGTGGTTCACCACGTACAGAACCACGCGGAGACGATCTACACGTGGAACTACGACAAGGGGTGAGCGCCCGGCGCTGAACAAGCTGTACGAGAAGGCCAAGAACGCCCAGTGGAACGGCGAGACCGACCTGCCCTGGGAAACCGAGGTCGACCCGGAGAAGGTGGTTGCCGAAAACGCGATCGCCAACGCCGGCGTCGCCTCCACCCCGGATCAGATGCGGGCGCTCGGCGGCCCCTTCACCAACCTGAGCGACGCCGACTTTGGGCGCTTCGCCATCGAGTCCAACGTCTGGACCCTGTCGCAGTTCCTCCACGGCGAGCAGGGCGCCCTGGTGTGCACCGCCAAGATCGTCGAGACCGTGCCGTGGATCGACGCCAAGTACTACGCCTCCACCCAGGTGATGGACGAAGCCCGCCACGTCGAGGTGTTCGCCAAGTACCTCCAGGACAAGTGGGGCGGTGAGTACCCGGTCAACGCCCACCTGAAGATGCTGCTCGACGACATCGTCAGCGACACCCGCTGGGACATGACCTACCTGGGCATGCAGATCATGGTCGAGGGGCTGGCGCTGGCCGCGTTCGGCTTCATGCAGCAGATGACCACCGAGCCGCTGCTGAAGAAGCTGCTGCGCTACGTGATGAGCGACGAGGCCCGCCACGTGGCCTTCGGTGTGCTGTCGCTGCGGGAGTACTACGCCGAGCTGACCGACGCCGAGATCTTCGAGCGCCAACAGTTCGCCTTCGAAGCCGGCGTCCGCATGCGCGACCGCTTCCTCCAACAGGAGGTGTGGGAGCGCATGGGCATGAACGTCAAGGAGGCCATCCAGGCCACGATGGCCGTCCCCGAGCGGGATCTGTTTCAGATGATGCTCTTCTCCAAGATCGTGCCCAACGCCAAGAAGCTCGGCCTGCTGGACCGCAACGACTCCTGGCTGCGCCGCCGCTACGAGGAGCTCGGCGTGATCCAGTTCGAGGACCTGGTCGACACCGGCAACGAGTACGAGAACTTCTCGCTCGAGCAGATCGCCGCCGACGATGCGGCCGCCGCCGCCAAGGCCTGACCGGCCGCTCTGGCTGTGGGGCCGGCCCCCGACCCGATCACGGGCGCTCTGCTCGCCCTGCGGTTGTTGGCCGTCGCCGACGCGCCCGATGTTGCCGAGCGGTCGGGATGGCCTCAGCCGGACATCGACCGTGTGCTGGCCCACCTCGACGAATCGGGGTGGGCCAGATATCGGCCCGGTCGCTTTCCCGGCTGGATGCTCACCGGTCACGGCCGTGCCGAGGGCGAGCGGCGTTTGGCCCAGGAACTGGATGTCACCGGCGCGCGCGCCCGCACCGACGTGCTCTACCGGCGGTTTTTGCTGCTTAACCCGGAGGTGCTGCGGGTCGCATCGGCCTGGCAGGTGCGGACCGTGGGTGGTGTCGACGTGCCCAACGACCACGCTGACGAGGATCACGACGCAGCGGTGATCGCAGAGCTGGAAGCACTGCACCGGCGGGCGGAGGGACTGCTCGCCGAGTTGGAGTCACCCCTACCCAGGCTGGCGGGGTACCGGCCGCGGTTGAGCTTGGCGCTGGCACGGGTGCGCTCCGGCGAGGGTGACTGGTTCGTCCGGCCCGGCGTCGACAGCTATCACACCGTGTGGTTCGAGCTGCACGAGAACCTGCTCGCCACCCTCGGGCGTCGTCGCAACGATGGGATCGACTGACCGGGCCCCGGTATCTCCTACGGTGATGGGGTCGCCCCGTGGCACGATGTGGGTCCGACGAGACGCAGTGCATCCCGGCGACCGTGCCGTGATCGACAAGGAGGCGACATGGCGAGGTTCGGCAGGGTAATCACCGCCATGGTGACCCCGTTCGACGAACGCGGTGGGCTCGATCTCGATGCGGCCGCCCGGCTGGCCCAATGGCTGACCGAAAACGGTTCCGAGGGGTTGGTCCTCGCCGGCACCACCGGTGAAGGCCCGGTGCTGTCCGAGGCGGAGGTGGTGGCGCTCACCCGACGGGTGCGCGAGTCGGTCGACGTGCCCATCCTGGTGGGCACCGGCACCAACGACACCGCCAAGACGATCGAGCTGACCAAGCGGGTGTCCGACACGGGCATCCAGGGCGTGCTCGTCGTCACGCCGTACTACTCGCGGCCCTCTCAGGCCGGCCTGGCCGACCACTTTGCCCGGGTGGCCAACTCCACCCACCTCGACGTTGTGCTCTACGACATTCCCGTGCGCACCGGCCGCCGCATCGAGCCCGAAACACTGCTGACGCTGGCGCGCGAGGTGGACAACATCGTTGCGGTGAAGGATGCGGCCAACACGCCGACCGTCACCGCCGTCGTCGCAGCCGCCGCTCCAGCGGGGTTCGAGATCTACTCCGGCGAGGACGCGATGACCCTGCCGATCATCGCGGTCGGCGGTGTCGGCGTCATCTCGGTGGCCAGCCACTGGGTCGGTCAGCAGTTCCAGGCGTTCTTCGATGCCATCGAGGCCGGCGACCTGCCCGAGGCCCGCCGCCAGAACGCCAGGATGTTGCCGTCGTTCGCGTTCGAAGGCGGCGACGAAACCCCGAACCCGATCCCGACCAAGGCGATGATGCGGGTGCTCGGGCTGTCGGTTGGCCAGTGTCGTCCACCGGTGGGGGCGGCCCCCGAAGGCCTCGAGGACCGAGCCCGTGACGTGTTGGCCGGCCTGCGGTAGCCGAGCGGAACTCGACGGGCACGACCGCTGAGTGCCCGGTGTTGCGCGTGTTGGTCCACCGGGCACGTAGGGTGCCTCCCACATGGCATCACCACTGAAAATCACGTTCCTGGGCGGCCTGGGAGAGATCGGACGCAACTGCGCGGCGTTCGAGTACGAGGACCAGATCCTGCTGCTCGACTGCGGCCTCATGTTCCCCGACCACGACATGCTGGGCGTCGACATCGTGCTGCCCGACTTCTCGTGGGTGCACGAACGGGCCGACAAGATCGTCGGCTGCGTGTTGACGCACGGCCACGAGGACCACGTCGGAGCGCTCAGCTACCTGCTGCCCGACGTGTCCTTCCCGCTCTACGGAACCGAGGTGACCCTGGGGCTGGCCTACCCGCGCATCGAGGAGAACGGCCTGCTGGGGCGCACCGAGTTCAACGAGGTGCGCGACGGCGAGACCCACCAGATCGGGCCGTTCTCGTGTCAGTTCTTCGCAATGACCCACTCGGTGCCCCAAGCGGTGGCCACGGCGATTACCACCGGCCAGGGCACGGTGTTGCACTCCGGCGACTTCAAGATCGACCTCACCCCGGTCGACGGTCGCCTCTGCGACCTGTCCGGCATCGGCTCCATCGCCACCGATCCGGGCATCCGCCTGCTGCTCGCCGACTCGACCAATGCCGGCTCGGCGGGCTACTCGGTCTCGGAGACCGAGGTGGGCAAGGTGCTGTACGACCTGATGCACCGCTACCGGGGCCGACGCATCGTCACCGCCTGCTTTGCGTCCCACATCCACCGGGTGCAGCAGATCGCCGACGCGGCGATCGAGTACGGCCGCAAGGTGGCCACGCTGGGGCGCTCGATGAAGCGCAATGTGGCGATGGCGCGCGAGATGGGCGTGCTGCACATTCCCGACGACGCGTTGATCGACATCGAGGAGATCAGCAAGTACGAACCTGGCGAAGTGATCGTCATCTCCACGGGCTCGCAGGGTGAGGCGATGTCGGCCCTCACGCTGATGGCCACCCGCGAGAGCCGCTGGCTCAACGTGGGCGAGGAGGACGTGGTGATCCTGTCGTCGCACCCCATCCCCGGCAACGAGCATGCGGTCAACAAGGTGATCGACAAGCTGACCCGCCAGGGGGTCGAGGTGGTGCACTCGGGCATCGAGGACGTGCACGCCACCGGCCACGCCAAGCGTGAAGAGCTGAAGTTGTTGCAGTCGCTCACCCATGCCGACTGGTTCGTGCCCGTGCACGGTGAGTTCACCCACATGACCCACCACGCCAAGATCGCCGAGCAGATGGGCACGCCGACGGATCGCATCCTCGTGTGCGAGGACGGCGACACGTTGGTGCTCGATGACGACGGCCTGACCAGGGGTGACCGGGTCCCGGCCGAGTACATCTATGTCGACGGCAAGACGGTGGGAGAGATCGGCTCGTCGGTGCTGCGCGACCGTCAGGTGCTCGGCGAGGAGGGCGTGGTCAACATCGTCGTGATGGTCGATCTCGACCGACGCGAGATCGTGGCCGGCCCCGAGCTGAGCACCCGCGGCTGGGTGCAGGAGGTCGAGTCGGCCGACCTGCTTGCCGAGGGCTGCAAGCGCGCCGCCAAGGCGATCAACGACTCGCTCTCGGGCGGCGGTAACGCCGATCAGGTGGCCAAGGCGGCCCGCAAGGCCGTCGGGTCGTTCGTCAACCAGCGCACGCGCCGCCGGCCGATGATCGTGCCGGTGGTCCTCGAGGCCTGACCCGCTCTGAGGTATCCGGGTCTGGCACTGGCACTGGCACGGGGTCGGGCGATGAACGCCTCGACGACGGCCTGTTGGCTACCGTCACCCGGTGCGCCTCAACGTGATCAGCCGGGGTTCCGGCCCGCCCATCGTGTTCCTCCACGGCCTCGGCGCCTCGGCGACCACCTGGAACGCAGTCGCTGAGACGCTCTCGGACCGGCACCTCACGATGGCGGTCGACCTGCTCGGCCACGGCGAGTCGCCCTGTCCGGATGATCCTGAGGAGTTCTCGAGGGATGCGGCCCTGGCCGACCTCGACGATGTGCTCGCCACCCTCGACGAGCCCGCTCTGCTCGTCGGACACTCGCTGGGCGGTTACATGGCGCTCGCGCATGCGGCGACCCGGCCGGGAGCGACCACAGGCATCGTCGTGCTCAACACCGGCCCCGGCTTTCGGGACCCCGAGAAGCGGGAGGCCTGGAACGAGCGGTCGCGCCGCAACGCCCATCGCTTCGGCGTTCCCGAACGGGTGGCCAACCTCAACCTGCAACACGACTCGGTGGTCATGGACCGGCTCGCCGGGATCGAAACGCCGACGCTGGTGCTGGTCGGGGGCGCCGATCGCCCGGAATACCTCGGCTCGGGTCGGTACCTCGAACACAAGATGCCCGACGCCAGGCTGGTCGTGATCGAGGGCGGCGACCACGCGATGCACGAGGACACCCACGCCGCGGAGATCGCCGACCTCATCGCACGGTTCCAAGCTGGGCCGGAGTGACCCTCATGCGAAACCCTCACCGGAGGGTTTGGTACCGAGGAGCATGCGCAACCCACCCGGGAGGGTTTCGCACATCGCTCTGAGCGGTGATGGTGTCGACGGTTACAGCTGTGCGAGGGCCTGGTAGGCGGACATGACGATCATGGCGCCGCGCAGGTCGCCGACGAGGCCGGATGCCATCTTGTTCATCGCGTAGCTGACCGTCAGCTGGGCATCGACGTCGATCAGCGCGATCGAGCCGCCCCAGCCACCCCAGAAGCAGGCTCGGGGGTTGGGGCTGAGCGGGATCGACTCGTTCATCAGGCCGAAGCCCATGCCCAGCTTCATCTTCATGCCCAGCACCAGGTCGACGTCTTCGCTCTGAGGCTCGAAAATGCGCTCGACTCCCCCCGGCGACATCAGCCGCACCCCGTCCACTTCGCCACCGCAGGCCAGCGCCGCGTGGACCCGGGCGATCGAGCGGGCGTTGCCGGTGCCGCCGGCGGCCGGGATCTCGGCGCCTCGCCAGGCCCGGGTCCGGGTCTCGGTGGCATCGAGCGGGCAACTCAGCAGCGTGCGAGCGGCGATCGAGTCGATGGCGGTGTCGGTCCCGTCCAGCCCGGCGCCGGAGGGAACCAGGTCGCCCACGCGGTGGTCCTCCGAGGCGGGCAGACCGATGTGGAAGTCGGCGCCGAGCGGTTCGGCCACCTCCTCGCGAAAGAACGTGCCGATCGAGCGGCCGGTGACCCGTCGGACGATGCCCGCCTCCAGGTTGCCCTGGGAGATGGCGTGATACCCCGAATGGGTTCCCGGCTCCCACCATGGGCGCTGCGCCGCAAGGTGGTGCTCGACCGCCTCCTCGTCGTAGAGGTCCTCGGGAGCGATGGCCGGGTCGAAGCCCGACAGGCCGGCGTTGTGGGCCATCACGTGGCTGACGAGCACGCCTTCCTTGTTGTTGGCGGCGAACTCGGGCCAGTAGGTGGCCACCGGCGCGCTGAAGTCGATCTCGCCCCGGTCGGCCAGCATCAACATGACGGTGGCGGCCATCGTCTTGGTCGTCGAGTAGACGTTGACGATCGTGTCGGCCTGCCACGGGCGGCCGTGTTCGTCGGCGTCGCCCGCCCACAGGTCGACGACCGGGTTCCCACCCAGGGTGACGCACACCGAGGCGCCGAGCTCCTGCCCGCTGTCGAAGTTGGCGGCCATCGCCGCCTGCACCGGCTCGAACTCGTCGTCGCAGGTTCCGTGGATCTCGGTCATCTCGTCTGCCCCCATGCTGGTCTGGTCAACGAGGTTAGGAGCAGGACTCCAGCACCGCTGCGGTGGTGACCGCGCCGAGCTCCCACAGCCGCTCGGAGGCGTCGACCGTCGGCGACCCGACGACGAGCACCGGTGGCCTGACCGCCGACCAGCCGAGGCCGGTGACGATGCGTTGGACGGCGAGGGCGGCGCCGTCGACCTCGTTGTTGCCGTGCACCCACAGCCCCCAGGGGCGACCTCGGGTGGCGTCGAGGCACGGGTAGTACACCGTGTCGAAGAAGTGCTTCAGCGCCCCCGACATGTAACCGAAGTTGGCCGGGGTGCCCAGCAGGTAGCCGTCAGCGTCGAGCACGTCGGGCACGACCGCCGCCAGGGCCGGGCGGAGGACGACCTCGAGGTCGCCTTCGAGTTCGTCGCCAGCAGCGGTCGCCCCGTCGCACACCGAGTGGAGCATCGCGTGGGTATCCGGTGACGGCGTGTGGTGGATCACGAGCAGGCGGGCCATGCCCAAGCCTGGCCCATCCGGGTCGAGGGTGCGCCAGATCGTCACCGGTCGCAACTACCTTGGACGGTGACGTGGCTACGAAGAAATCATCCAATCGGTCCAGCAGCGCTGGGTCCTCGGGTACCCGCTCCTCTTCGGTGGCGGGACGCGCGGGGCGATCGACGGCGACCAGCCGCGGCCGGTCCGCGCCCAAGTCCTCTGGCCGTTCCAGTACCCGCAACACCAAGAAGCCCGGTGCCAATGGGCGTTCGGGCTGGTTGAGCGAAGCCTTCGAGGGCTACGGGGACGACGTCGCCGGCACCTTGCTGATCGGTGCGGCGATCATCTGCGGGCTCGGCATCTACGGGGGCTTCGGCGGTGCGCTTGGCCGCCTGTTTCGCAACGTCGTCATCGACGTGGCGGGCCTGTTTGCCTACGTGGTCCCGGTCCTCGCCGTCGCGCTGGGCGTGTGGCTGATCGCCCGCCCCAACGAGATCGACGCCGAGTCGGCGGCCAGCACCCGCCGTCGGTTGGTTGGAGCACTGCTGGCCTTCGCCAGCCTGACCGGCGCCACCCACCTGATCGTCGACCCGCCGCCAATGGGCGAGGTGGGCGTCGGCGTGGCCAACGACAACGCCGGTGGGCTGTTCGGCTGGTTGGTGGCCAACCCGCTCAGCACCCTGTTGGGCCGCTGGGGCGCCCTGGCGCTGATGCCGGTGGTGTTGTTCTTCGCCGTGTCGTTGCTGACCGGCCGCCGCATGCGCACGCTTGCCGGCGATACCCGGGTTGCCCTGGCACCGGTGGGACGCCTGATGGGCGACGGAGCGGGCGCACTGTTCCGCCTGGGGCCCCGCGAGGCGATCCTCGACGGACCGGCCACCGAGGAGGAGGTCGACCCGGATGCGCCGACCGGCGTGATGGACGGGCCCGGTGGGCATCGGGGGCGCTTCTTCGACCAGGACAACGACCCGGCCACCGGCCATCTCGAGACGCCGCCCGCGCTGCCGCCGACCGGTCCGCCGCCGTCCACCTCGACCAAGGCCCAGGTCACCCCGCCCCGGCCCCCCAAGGTGGTCGTCCCCTTTGACGACTCGGTCGATCCCGAGCAGCTGGAGATGGATCTCGACCCGGCCGCCGGGTCCTCGTGGGTGTTGCCCCGCATCGACCTGCTCAGCCGCAGCGACACTCGGGAGGTCGACGAGGAGGCGGTGGCCGAACGGGGTCAGCGCCTCGAGGCGGCCCTTGCTGAGCACGGGGTGGAGACCCGCCTGGTCGGCATGGTGGTCGGCCCGACGGTCACCCGCTACGAACTCGAGCTCGGCGTGGGCGTCAAGGTGGCCAAGGTCACCAACCTCAACCGCGACATCGCCTACGCACTCGCCTCGTCAGATGTGCGGATCATCGCCCCGATCCCGGGCCGCCAGGCGATCGGGGTCGAGGTGCCCAACGACGACCGCGACGTCGTGGCGCTGGGCGACATCCTCACCTCCGCGGAGGCGGCCAAGGCTCGGGCGCCGCTCGAGGTCGGCGTCGGGCGTGACATCAACGGCCGGTCGGTCATGGTCGACCTGGCGACGATGCCCCACGTGCTGATCGCCGGCCAGACCGGTGCCGGCAAGTCGAGCTGCCTCAACTCGATCCTCACGTCGATCATGATGCGGGTCACCCCCGACCAGGTTGGGCTGATCCTGATCGACCCCAAGCGGGTGGAGCTCACCCAGTACGACCGCATCCCGCACCTGCTGACCAGCGTGGTGACCGACCCGAAGAAGGCCGCCAACGCCCTCGACTGGGCGGTGAGGGAGATGGAGAAGCGCTACGACCTGCTCCAGGAGGCGGGCGTGCGAGACATCGGCGGCTACAACGCCAACTACGACGCCGGCCGCCTCGACTCGCCACTGGGCGAGGAGCGCGAGTGGGAGCGGATGCGCTACATCCTCGTCGTCGTCGACGAGCTGTCCGACCTGATGCTCGTCGCCCCGCGGGACGTCGAAAACTCGATCTGCCGTCTCGCCCAGATGGCCCGCGCCGTCGGCATCCACCTGGTGATCGCCACCCAGCGTCCGTCGGTCAACGTGATCACCGGCGTGATCAAGGCCAACGTGCCCGCCCGCATGGCCTTTGCCGTGGCTTCGTCAACCGACTCGAAGGTGGTGCTCGATCAGGTCGGCGCCGAGCGCCTGGTCGGACGGGGCGACATGTTGTTGCTCGGCCCGGCAGCGTCCGTCGCCCAGCGCATCCAGGGCGCCTGGGTGGAGGAGAGCGAGGTGCGCGACATCGTCGGCCACTGGCGCGAGCAGGCCCCGGTGGTCGAGGAGCGCTACACCGAGGGAGTCGCCGATGAGACCGACCGACCGGGGGGCGAGGATCCGGTGACCGCCTCCGCCGCCGATCCCAACGACGACGACGAACTGCTGAAGCAGGCCTGGGAGCTGGTCGTTCGTTCGCAGCTCGGTTCGACCTCGATGCTTCAGCGCAAGCTGCGCGTGGGCTTCGCCCGGGCGGGTCGCCTGATGGACCTGCTCGAGGAGCGCGGGATCGTCGGCGCGTCGGAAGGCTCGAAGGCCCGCACGGTTCTCATGACGCCCGAGGAACTCGACGAGCTGATCAACGCAGGCCAGTTTTAGGGCACTGTCGGCCGGCGCCGTCCGACGACGGCCCCGGGGGGCGCCTAGGCAGCGAAACGGTTGGGGACGGCGGGCGATCTACGCTGTTGGCCTCATGTCGAAGCGCTACTGGTTGGAAACCCTGGGCTGTCCGAAAAACCAGGTGGATTCGGACAAGCTGGAGGGCACCCTCCTCGCCGCCGGCTACGAGGCCGCGCCCGGACCGGGCGAGGCCGAGCTGGTCGTGGTCAACACCTGCGCGTTCATCGAGGATGCCCGGGCCGAATCGATCGAAGCGGTGCTCGGCCTGTCCGAGGACCGGGCCGAGGGGGCCGAGCTGGTCGTCACCGGTTGCCTGGCCGAGCGGGCGGGTGCCGAGTTGGCCGAGGCGATCCCCGAAATCGATCGGGTGGCCCCCTTCGGGGCCGACCTGTTGGGGCGATTCTCCGACCCGCTCGCCGGGGATGCTCAGGGCGCCGGGTCGGTAGGTTCGAACGGTTCGGCCACCGTCGCCGTCACCCTCGGCCCCTCTCGTCTGGGCGGCACGAGCAACGGTGCGGTCGTGCCCGACATGGACCTGCTCGAGCTGCCACGCCCACCGTCGAGCTCACCGTGGGCCTACGTCAAGATCGCCGAGGGCTGCGACCGGGCCTGCGGGTTCTGTGCCATCCCGAGCTTCCGCGGGCCGCAACGGTCCCGCACGATCGAGTCGATTGTTGCGGAGGTCGCTGGTCTTGTCGGGTCCAACCCACGAGCGGCCCGTGGCGGGAGTGACGAGGTCGAGGCGCTCGGCCACAACGCCAACAGCGCTCGAGAGATCGTCCTCGTCGCCCAGGACCTGGCCGCCTACGGCCGGGACCAGGGGGTGGGGGAGCGGGCGATCATCCCGCTGGTGCAGGCGGTCGCCGAACGGGTCGATTGGGTCCGATTGTTGTATCTCTACCCCTCGGACCTGACCGAGGCCCTCATCGAGACCGTGCTGGCGACCGGCGTGCCCTACTTCGACCTGTCGCTGCAACACACCTCGCGTCCGGTGCTGCGCCGCATGCGCCGCTGGGGCGACGGCGATGCCTTCCTCGAGCGGATCGAGCGTATTCGCTCGGCCGAGCCGGCCGCGGTGTTTCGCTCCAACTTTCTGATCGGCTATCCCGGGGAGACCGAGGAGGACCACGACGACCTGCTGGCCTTCATCGAGGCCGCCCAGGTCGACTGGTGCGGGCTGTTCAAGTTCTCCCGGGAGGACGGCACCTATGCCGACTCCCTGCCCGATCAGGTGGCTCCCGAGCTGGTGGCGGAGCGTCATGCCGAGGCGGCAGAGCTGGCCGAGGCGATCACCGCCCAGCGGCGCCTGGACCGGGTGGGGAGCACCGTCGAGGTCCTGATCGATGCCCCTGGGGTGGGCCGCAGCACCGGTGAGGCACCCGAGATCGACGGGATCATCTCGGTACCGGCTCACCTTCCGGTCGGGTCGATGGCCATGGTCCGGATCGTCGATGCCGAAGGGCCCGACCTGGAGGCCCTCCCGCTGAGTGACCATGCTGCTGAGTGATCATGTCGCTGAGTGACCAGCCGTCGAGTGACCAGCCGTCGAGCGATCGAGTGGGGAGCGCCTCGGGTGATCAACCGTCGACCGAACGGCCGGGTGGTTTCGGTCCGTCGGCGCTGCTGACCCCCGCCAACCTGGTCACGCTGGGCCGCATCGCCGCCGCCCCGGTGGCCTTCGCCATGATGCTGACCAACGATGGTGTTGGCACCTGGGCGTTGCTGGCCCTGTGGTTCGTGCTGTCGGCCACCGACATGTTCGATGGCTATCTCGCTCGCAAGCAGGGCTCGACCCGTTCCGGTGCCTTCCTCGACCCCCTTGCCGACAAGGTGCTGGTGTTGGGCGGTTTCATCACCCTCGCCGTCATCGGGCGCTTCCCATGGGCGGCGGTCATCCTCACCGTCGCCCGCGAGGTGGGTATCTCGGCTTTTCGGACCTACTGGGGACGACGCGGGTTGTCGGTGCCGGCCTCCTCGCTGGCCAAGTGGAAGACCTTCATCCAGCTCGGTGCGGTCGGCTGGACGACCTGGCCGACCTTCACCGATTGGCGATGGCTGTCCGACAGTTGGCTGTGGGCCAGCGTCCTGATCGCCTGGGTGACCGCAGTGCAGTACGTGCTCGCCGGGAGTAGAGCGACCTCCAGCACGGGGGAAGCAACAAAGGCCTGAGCGGGCCTGACCGTCCGTTAGGTTGGTCCTCTACGCCGATCGAACGGGGGCGCCGTGGCCGGAGATACCAAACCGAAGAAGATGCTCATCGGGGGCATCGTGATCATGGTGATTGCGACGATCGGAGGCATTACGGCCCTCGTCCTCGGGATCACCAGGATCTCGGGCGTTGCGAACGAAATCACCTCCAGCGACAGCGTGGCGCTGCCCGGCGCGGAGACCGTCGCCGGCTCTGGTAGCCAGTTCACCGTGTGGTCGACGGGCTCGTACGTCAACTGCACGGTCAACGGTGGTGACGTCACCTTCAACACGTCGGGCAGCACCAGCCAGTCGACCGATGTCGAGGGGCAGAGCTTCAACCTGGTCGGTTGGTTCGACACATCCAGCGGACGGGACTTCGCGGTCGACTGCGACGGTACGCCAGGGGAGACCTTCTCGGTCATCGAGGTGTCGTTCTCGGCGCTGGCGACCGGGATCGGCTTGATTGTCGGCTCGATTTTCGGAGGGTTTGGGCTGTTCTTCATCGGGCTCGTCTTCGTGATCATCGCCCTGTTCCGCCGGTCGAGCTGGACGAAGCGCCACGGCCCGGGTCCCATGGGTCCTGGCGGATATCAGCCACCGCCCGGCCAGCAGGGCTGGACAGCACAGCCACAGGCTCCGGCGGGCTGGGATCCGACGGGTGGCGGACAGGCGCCCGCACCCGGGCAAGGCGGTTCGTTCCCCGGGCAGGCGCCGCCGCCTCCAGGCGGCCAGGTGCCACCTCTGGGCGGCCAGGCGCCGCCTCCCCCCGGTGGGCAGCCGCCGCCGTTCGGTAACGCGCCCACCGCTCCCGGCGGCCCACCTCCACCGCCCCCGGGCCCGCCGCCCGTGCCCGGTGGTCAGGGTGGCGCGCCACCGCCTCCTCCTCCCGGTTAGACCTTCGGTGAGACCCGAGGCTCGCACTGGCTCATTCGGGCCCACAGCGCTCGTGCTGAGACGGTTCCCGTTTGAGTAGGTTGCCGAGATGAACGTTGAAGTGGTCGCGGTCGGCACCGAGCTGTTGTTGGGTCAGATCGTCGATACTAACTCCAGCTGGATCGGCGAGCAGCTGGCCCTCGTCGGGCTCGATTCGTTCTTTCAGACCAAGGTGGGCGACAACCTCGATCGCCTCGTCGACACGTTGCGCCGCGCACTGGACCGCTCCGACGCAGTGATCGTGTGCGGCGGGTTGGGCCCCACCCAGGACGACCTCACGCGGGAAGCGCTCGGCGTCCTCGTCGAGGAGCCGCTCGACGAGGACGACACCATGGTCGAGCGCATCATCGAGATGTTCGGCTCCCGCGGTCGTCGCATGCCGATGAACAACCTCAACCAGGCGCGCAAGCCGGCGTCGGCTGAGTTCATTCCGGTGATGCCCGGCACCGCCCCCGGGCTGGTGCTGCCCACCCAGCACGGCGTCGTGTACGCCGTCCCGGGCGTGCCGTGGGAGATGAAGGAGATGCTCACCGGGTTCGTGCTCGGCGACCTGTCCCGCCGCAGCGGCGACCCAGCGGCGATCGCCAGCCGCACCCTGCGCACCTGGGGCGAGTCCGAATCCGGTCTCTCCGAGATGTTGGCGCCGCGCATGGCCGAACTCGACGAGGTCGGCAACCCGACGCTGGCCTTTCTCGCTTCCGGTTTCGAGGGGCTGAAGGTGCGGATCACCGCCAAGGCGGCCGATGCAGCCGCCGCCACTGAGATCGTCGATGAGGAGGCCGACCACCTGCGCGCCCTCCTGGGGCCGCTGGTGTTTGGTCGCGACGGCGACAACATGGAGTCGACGGTGTTGGCGGCGCTCGAGGTACGCGGCCACACGCTGGCGGTCGCCGAATCGCTCACCGGCGGCCTGCTCGGATCTCGGCTGGCGTCGGTGCCCGGTGCCTCGGCGGTGTTCCGTGGCGGCGTCATCGCATATCACCCCGAGGTGAAGCAACAGCTACTCGGCGTGCCCGATGGCCCGGTGGTGACCGAGGAGGCCGCCCTGGCGATGGCGCGCGGCGCCCGCTCCTCGCTGGGGGCCGACGTCGGGCTGGCCACCACCGGCGTGGCCGGACCCGAGGAGCTGGAGGGCCAACGGGCGGGCACGGTGTGTCTGGCCGCAGTGTGGCCCGGCGGCGAGGCGTCGACCACGCTCGGCCTGCCGGGTGGGCGCCAACAGATCCGGGAGTTCTCGTGCATCTCAGTGCTCGACCTGCTGCGTCGACGCATGCTGGTCGACGACGACGCCGAGGCCTGAGGGTGGCAAGCTGGTCGGCCGTGACCACCACCCCCCAGCAGCTGCTCGCTGCCCGCTGCCCCGACCTGGTCGGGGTGGATCGCTTCGAGATCCTCGAACCGGAGCTGGTGATCGAGGCCTCGGCCCCCGGGGCCGGGAACGACTCCGCGGGCGTATCTGGGACGGACGAGGTATCGACGAGCCGGTACCGGCTGACCCTCCGCTACCGGCTTCTGGCGGGCGCCGACGAGGTGGCCGCCTTCTCCGAGGTCGTTGAGTTCTTCGCCCCGGCCAGCCTCGAATCGCTCGGGGGGCACGCCGCTGACGGCGACAGCGGCGATGATGACGAGGCACTCCTCGCCGGGCTCGCCCGGCTGGTCGCGTTGGCGGCGGGCACCAGCTACTACAAGGTGGCAGCGCCGACGACCATCGCCGTGATGATCGGCCCGATCACCGCTGCCGAGGCGATGTTCGTCCGAGAGCTCTACGACCACGGCATGCGAGAGTTCGCGGCCCGCAACGACCTGCCGGTGCCGCTCGATCAGCGGTGGGAGCTCGAGATCGACGCCAGCCGGGCTCCTACGCGGGTCACACCCGACGAGCGGCCCACATCGGCATCGGACCGGCTGGCGGCCGCCGGTGCGTTGGTCCCGGTCGGTGGCGGTAAGGACTCGGCGCTCGTGTTGTCGGTGCTGGGCGATCGCGCCGTCGCCTTCACGATCAACGCCACCGAAGCGCCACGCCGGGTGGCGGCCGCGGCAGGCCTCACCCTGCACACCGCCGCCCGCCGCCTCGACCCCGCCCTGCGGGACTGGAACGAGCGGGGCGCCCTGAACGGGCACATCCCGGTCACGGCGGTCGTCACGGCGATCTCGGCGTTGGCCGCTCGGGCGCATGGCTGCACCGACGTCGTGCTCGGCAACGAGCGGTCGGCATCGGAGCCCACCCGCTGGGTCGGCGGGCAGGCGGTCAACCACCAGTGGGCCAAGTCGCTCATTGCGGAAGACCTCACCCAGGGGGCGCTCGATGCGGTCAGCGGGGGTCGGCTGCGAACGTTCTCGATCCTGCGGCCGTTCACAGAGGTGGCGATCGCCTCGGGTTTGGTCACCGACGAGGCTCAGCTCGGCGCGTTCCTCTCGTGCAACGAGGCGTTCACCATCTGGCGGCCGACCGCCCAGCGCGCAGAGGGCACGTGGTGTTTGAACTGCCCAAAGTGCCGCTTCACGACGCTGATGATGGCCCCGCACCTGTCCCCGGAACGCTTCGAGGAGATCTTCGGTGGGCGGCCGCTGCACGACCCGGACCAGGCCGAGGGCTACCGGGAGCTGTGGGACGAGGTATCGAAGCCCTACGAGTGCGTCGGCGAGATGGTGGAGTCCGCGGCGGCCATGGCCGAACTGGCCGGTCGGGATGCCTGGGCGGATGCGGCGGTCGTTCGCCTCACCGGCGAGAGCGCCACCGCCTACGCCGGCGACCACCACAGCTCGCTGGCCGCCCTGATGGTGCCCAGCGCCGATCATCGGGTGCCGGAGCCCTACCTGGGCTGGATGCTCGAACGGCTGGCCCCGGAACCAACTCAGCGCTCGGCGGGCTGAGCCCGTGCGGTTGGACGACCTGGCCGGGGCGACCGTCCTGGTCCTCGGGCTGGGGATCGACAACCTGGCCGCCCTCGATGCCGTTCTGGCCGCCGGACCGGGGCGCGTGCTGGCTGCGGTCGACGATCCCGACGCTGCGAGCGTCGCCGACCGGGACCGCTTGGGCGCGCTCGACATCGTGCTGATCGCGGCCGAAGATGCGATCGATGCCGGGCGCGAGGCCGGCGCACCGTTGATCGTCCTCCGCGCGCCGGGGTATCCGCGCCGGGGTGAGGTGTGCACCCGTTTGGAGGATGCCGGCGCCGTTTTTACGACGGCGGTCGATCTGTGGATCGGCACCCACGGGGCCGCCCGTCCCATCGTGGCGATCACCGGCACCAAGGGGAAGTCGACGGTCACCGCACTGCTCGATTCGCTGCTCGACCTCCTCGGTATCGAGCACCTGATGGGCGGCAACATCGGCCTGGCGATCTGGGCGGAGGCGCCAAATCCCCCGCCGGGCGTGCCGGCGGTGATCGAGGTGTCGTCCTACATGGCCGCCGATGCGCACCATGCGCCCACGATCGGCGTGCTGACGTCGCTCGACGCCGATCACCTCACCTGGCACGGCTCGATCGAGCGCTACCGAAGCGACAAGCTGCGGCTCTTCAGCGGTGGCGAGCAGCCGCCGCAGGTGGTGTTGGTCGACGGCGGCGACCCGGTGGCGCTCGAGGCGATCGGTCGCACCGGTCTGCCCGTCCAGGCGGTCGATCCCGACGATGGCATTGCCAGCGCTGCGGGGGCCCGGCTCGCCGAGCGGGGCTTTCCCCGGCACCTTGGCTCCAACCTGGCGCTGGCGGCGGCGGCCGCCGAACGGCTCTGCGGCCTGCTGGGGATCGACGATGTACCCCTCGGACGGGCCCTGACCGAACTGGCCGACCACTACGTCGCCCTCCCGTCACGCCATGCGACGATCGGTGAGCACCGTGGGGTCCGCTACATCGATGACGCGTTGGCCTCCAACCCGTTCGCTGCGGCGGCCGCGCTCGATGCCGTGGGTGAGGTGCCGGTGACCTGGCTGATCGGCGGGCAGTCGAGGGAGGTGTCCCTGGGACCGATGGCAGCCGCGTTGGCGCTGCGTCGCTCGCCGACGCTGCTGCTCGGGCTGCCCGATACCGGCGAGGCCTGGTGCGCCCAGATGGCAGGCCCGTCCGGGTCGCTCGGTTCGTCCGGTTCATCGGGCACCGGCGTGGGGGACACCGCAGCCCAGCCGGTTGGCCTCGAGACCGTCGCGGTCGCCGATGTTGGGGAGGCGGTGCGCATCGCGGCCACCCGAACCCCCGAGGACGGGGTGGTGCTGTTCGCCCCGGGCGCGCCCACGCCGTCGCGGCTGGGTACCTACCACGAGCGGGCAGCCGACTTTGCCGCCGCCTTCGCGGCGCTCAGCGGGGGCTGAGGCGGATCACCGGGATCGTGCGGTCGGTGCGTTGTTGGTAGTCGGTGAAGTCGGCGTACATGTCGACCAGGCGCGGCCACAGCGCAGCCCGTTCATCGGCGCCGACCTCGCGGGCGACCATCTCGGTCTCGACGCCACGCCGGTTGACGGTGACCTCCGGGTGTTCGATCACGTTGTAGTACCACGCAGGATTGCTCGGCATCCCGCCCTGGGAGGCGACGAGGATCAGGTCGGCCCCGTCCTCCATGAACAACAGCGGCACGGTGCGCGGCTCGCCGGAGCGGCGGCCGATGGTCGTCACCAGCACCACGTCGGTGCCCTTGAGGAACTTGCCGCCGATGCGACCGTCGGTCAGCCGGTACAGCCGGGTGGTCAGCCGGCTCATCACCTTGATGACCACGCCCCCCACCTTCACCTGCCGGTCGTTGTAGGAATCGTTGGTCGTCACGGGACCGATCGTAATCGAACACAGCTTTGGTGCTTGCCCCGAACAGGCGTTCGTAACTACACTGACGTCATCTTGTTGCCGCAGGCTGCGAGCTGACCAGAGAACCGGTTCCAAACCATCCCGCCGAGAATGACCGGGTTGTGAGGGTTCGGGCCTCCCCGATTCGTTGTCACACCCCCTCCGTAGGGTCGACATCAACAACCCGCACAGCACCGGGGGCCACAGGCGGTCCCCTCAATCGCCAAGGAGATCACCATGGCTACAGATACGGATCGCAGCAAGGCACTCGACATGGCTCTCGGCCAGATCGACAAGCAGTTCGGCAAGGGCTCGGTCATGCGCATGGGCGAGAAGACCTCGATGAACGTCGAGGTGATCTCGACCGGCGCGCTGAGCCTCGACGTGGCGCTGGGCATCGGCGGGCTCCCCCGCGGTCGGGTCACCGAGATCTACGGTCCGGAGGCGTCGGGCAAGTCCACGCTCGCCATGCACGTCGTCGCAGAAGCCCAGCGCAACGGCGGCACCTGCGCCTACGTCGACGCCGAGCATGCGATGGACCCCTCCTATGCGTCGAAGATCGGCGTCGACATCGACCAGCTGCTCATCTCCCAGCCCGACACCGGCGAGCAGGCGCTCGAGATCACCGACATGCTGGTGCGCTCCGGTGCCATCGACGTCATCGTCATCGACTCGGTCGCCGCCCTCACCCCCCGGGCCGAGATCGAGGGCGACATGGGCGACACCCACGTCGGCCTGCAGGCCCGGCTGATGTCCCAGGCGCTACGCAAGCTCACCGCCAACCTCAACCGCTCCAACACCATCTGCATCTTCATCAACCAGTTGCGCGAGAAGATCGGCGTCATGTTCGGCTCCCCCGAGACCACCTCCGGCGGCCGGGCGCTGAAGTTCTACTCCTCGGTCCGTCTCGACATCCGCCGGATCGAGTCGATCAAGAACGGCGTCGAGGTGGTCGGCAACCGCACCCGGGTCAAGGTGGTCAAGAACAAGATGGCCCCGCCGTTCAAGCAGGCCGAGTTCGACATCATGTACGGCAAGGGCATCAGCCGAGAGGGTTCCCTGCTCGACCTGGCGGTCGATCTCAACATCGTCAAGAAGTCGGGTGCCTGGTACACCTACGACGGCGAGCAGCTGGGCCAAGGCCGGGAGAACGCCAAACAGTTCCTCATCGACAACGCCGAGATCATGGTGGAGGTCTCCGAGTTGGTCCGCAATCAGATGGGGATCGGCGACCAGCCGGACGAACCTGTCGATGCCGGTGCCGCCGCCGACGACGAGTTCACCGCCGCCGACGATGTGCCGATCGCTCTGGACGGCTAGTTGCCGCTGAGCCATCACGAGCGTTCGACGTCGAGCGCACCTTGATCCAACGAAGCCCACCGGTCCGTCCGATGTTGGGCTTCCGATTCCGCAGACGACCTCCCAGGTTCGTCTCCGGCGTGGGACCCCCGAGCCTGCCAGCCACCGGTCCCGCTTTCACGACGGGGAGAACGGCTCTCCAGCCCGTTCTCCCCGTCGTCGTTTTCTTGGCGTTACCTGGCTCGTGTTGAGCGAGCATCCACGATGCGATCGGGGCGGGTGTAGACGTTGGCGTGATCGCCCCTGACAAAGCCGACCAAGGTGATGCCCGCCGCTTCGGCGGTGGCGACCGCCAGCGCTGTTGGGGCCCCGACGGCGGCGACGACCGGCACCCCGGCCATCGCCGCCTTCTGCACCAACTCGAACCCGGCCCGCCCGGACAGCACCAGCAGCCGTCCCGCCAGCGGCAGCTGGCCGTGTTGCAGCGCCCAACCCAGCACCTTGTCGACCGCGTTGTGGCGGCCGACGTCCTCCCGGACGGCCAGGATCGAGCCGTCGGGTGTGGCCAGGGCGGCACCGTGGGTGCCGCCGGTCTGCTCGAACAGGTGTTGACCGGCGCGCAGCCGGTCGGGCAGCTGGAGGACCACATCGGCGGCGACGGTCGTCGGATCACCATCAGCGGGAAACGAGGTGGCCAGGGTCATCGCATCGACCGCAGAGGTCCCGCAGATGCCACACGAGGCGGTCGTCGTTCCGAGACGCACCCGGGCGGCCGGCGGCGCATCAACCTCCTCGCCGAGGACCACGTCCAACACGTTCAGCCCATCGTCGCCGTCGACACCCAGGTTGAACCGCGCCGAGACCACGTCGTCGACGGCGGTGACGATGCCTTCGGCGAGCAGCCACCCGTGGGCCAGGTCCACGTCCTCGCCGGGGGTCCTCATCGTCGTCGTCAGCACCCGGCCGTCGAGCCGGAGCTCGAGGGGCTCCTCGTGGGCGACCGTGTCGCTGGCGGCGTCCGGGTGCAGCCGGCCGGCACGGATGTGGAGGACCGGCCGTCCCCGGGTGCGGTGGCTCATCTGGCCATCGTGTCACGGCGCAGCGCGTGCCCGGCGGGGCTTCGGCGTGACATCGTCCGTCGACGGTGACAGGGTGCGGGCGATGGCCGATCGATGTGCAGCGCTTGCCCACCTCATCGTCGTCGCCGGCGGTGGCGGTGAGCGTTTGGGTGGGGTGGACAAGCCGCTCAGCGTCGTCGGCGGGCGACGTCTGATCGACCACGCCCTGGGCGTTGCGGTGACCGGGCGATGCCTGGTCGTGCGCCCGTCCGACCGGCACCCGATCGGGCGGGTTGTGGGGTTGGCCACGGTGGAGTCGGTGGCCGAACGGCCGGCTGGCGGCGGACCCGCAGCCGGCATTGCGGCCGCCCTCAATGCCCTGGGTCGTCCCCGGGACGGTGATGCGGGCGGCGAGCCCGCCGAAACGAACGTCGGCGCCCTCGTGGCGGTGCTGGCCGCCGACCACCTGGCCCCGCTCGACGCGGTGGTCGCCGAGCTGGTCGAGGCGATTCGGCGCCATCCCGAATCTGGAGTGGCCGTGGCTGCCCCCGCGGGCGAGCCGCAGTGGCTGACTGCGGTCTGGCGGTTCTCGACGCTGATCGAGGCGGTCGACGCTCTGGGAACGGCTGACGGAGCGTCGGCCCGGGCGCTCACCAATCACGGCACGCCGCTGTTGGTGGAAGTTCCTCGGGTGGTCAGCCTGGACGACGCCGAAGACCTGTGGGCGGCGGTGGCCGACGGCTCGCCGGCACTTGGCGTCGCCGGCCCGATGCCCGCCCGAAGCCGGGTGGTCGACGCACTGTCCGGCGCTGGGGGCGTTGGTGGGGTCGGCGACACCGTCGACCCCGATGGCCACGCTGCCACCCTGCTCGGCGTCGTTGAAGCCGTGCCGCCGCCCTCGGAATGGACGACGGTGCGGCCCGCCATCCCTTGGGTGTTCGTGGGGCCTCCCGCCCCGCCCGCTGCCCACTGGGCCGGCGCCCATCTGGTTCCGCTGGAGCGCTGACGGCGTCCTTGTGGCTGCGTCCGGCCTCAGTCGTCCAGGTGCCCCAACCAGCTTGGGCGGCGCAGGGCGAACGTAGCCGCCAGATAGGCGCACCCGGCGACGACAACCGTGGGCCCCGGCCCGAAAAGGTCGCTGGTCCATCCCTGGGCGAGCGACCCGAGGGGGATCGAGAGGGTGAACAGGGTGATGTAAAGCGCCAGCACCTTGCCCCGCATCGACTCGTCCACCTGGATCTGCAGCGTGGTGTTGAGCGTTGCGGCAATCGGCAGATAGGCGGCACCTGCAACGAGCAAGGCGACCAGCCCGATCAGGTACACCGGGGTGGCGGCGAAGGCGACCAGCGCGACGCCGTAGACCAGCATCGCCACCCCGGCGAGGCGGCTGCGGGCGACGCCCGATCCGGGTCCAGCGATGATCGGAGCGGCGAGCACCGAGCCGATCCCCAGCGCCGCGCTCAGCAGCCCGTACTCCAGCCCGCCGACGCGGAACACCTCCTCGGCGAACACGATGACCAGGGAGAAGACCGGCTGACCGAACAGCCCCAACACCACCACCGACAGATAACAGGCAGCCATGCCACGATGGCGACGGACGTAGGCGATCGTGTCGGCCGCATCGGTGAGGACCCTCGGCCTGGGCGTGGTCACCCGCTGCCGGGCGGCGAGGGAGATCATCGACAAGGCGATGAGCACGGCGACGTACGAGGCGGCGTTGATGAAGAATGCCGGGCCCGGGCCGAGGGTGACCAGCACCAGCCCTCCAAGCCCCGGGCCGAAGGCCCGCGCTGCGTTGAACTGGGCCGAGTTGAGGGTCACTGCGTTGAGCAGGGCCTCCCGGGGCACCAACTCCGAGACGAAGGCCTGCCAGGCCGGAGCGTTGATGCCCGTGATCACCCCACCGGTGGCGACCAGGCCGATGATCACCGGCACCGATGCTCGGCCTGAGCTCCAGGCAACGCCCATGGCGATGGCCACAACCGCCATGGCGCTCTGCGTGACCAACAGGATGCGCCGCCGGTCGAGACGGTCGGCCAGCGAGCCGCCCAGCGGCGACATGAGCGCCATCGGTGCCAGCTGACTGAAGGCGGCGATGCCCACCCACGTCGACGACTCGGTCAGCTGGAACACGACGTAGGGCACTGTGAGGTTCTGCACCCAGGTGCCGCTGTTGGACAACAGCGCCCCGATCCAGAACAGCCGGAAGTTTCGAAACCGGAACGCGGCCGCAGCATCGCGCAGGCCGGGCTTGGCCGGCGGCGTGGCGGGCGTCTCGGTCGGGGCGTCGCCGGGGGACGGAGCGGAAGCGATGGCGGCCAACCTACCCACGGAGGTCCGCTCCCCGGGGCGGGCGTTGGATGATCAACCTTCGGCGCCTCGGTTAGCGTCGAGGCGTGGACGTGTTGTCATCGCGAGTGCTTGTGGCCACGGACGACCTCCAGGCCTCCGTGGCGTGGTGGTGCGACACGCTGGGCCTGAGCGTCGCCCGGGAATACGGCGCCGACGGCGTGGTGACCGGGGTGGCGTTGTTCTGTGGAGGGGTGCTCGTCGAGCTCACCGGCCGGGGTAGCGACCCGGCGTCGCTCGTCCTGTGGTTGCAGGTACCCGACGTGTTCGCCGAGGCCGAGCGGCTCGTCGTCGCCGGCGTTGCCCACGAGGGCCTGCCCGAACAGATGCCGTGGGGCCTGATCGAGTGGCGGATCACCTCACCGGAGGGCGTGGAGCTGGTGCTGGTTCAAATCCCCGACGACCACCCGCTGCGGAGCCGGCTTCACACCGCTTGACTCCAGCCGCCGTCGCTGTCCGAGTCGGCCCTACTTGATGAAGAGCATTTCCTGGTAGGTGAGCAGCGGCCACAGCTCGTCGTCGACGATCTCCTCCAGCAGGTCGGTCGCAGCACGCACTGCGTTCATTGCCGGGAGAATCGTCTCTCGGCAGTAGGTGGCCTGCTCGCCGATCGGCGCCGCGTCGGGGAGACCGTCGATCGCCTGTGCCAGCGGCGCGACAGCGCAGGTCAGCTCGGTCACCAGTTCGGTCACCCGGGTGAGGGTCTCGGTGTCGCCGCCGAGGCCGAGGGCGACCAGCTCGTTCTCCGTACCGGCCAGATTGGCCTGAAAACGCTTGACCGACGGGTAGATCAACGTCCGCGCCATCTCGAGTGTCGAGCGGGCCTCGACGCTGATCGACATGACGTACTGGCCCATGTACGCCTCGTAGCGGCTGTGCAGCTCGCGAGGGGTGAGGACGTCGAGACGATCGAAAAGCTCCTGGGCCTCCTTCGTCTCGTACACCGAGAGGGCTTCGGGTGTGGCCTTCAGGTTGGGAAGGCCCCGCCGTGCTGCCTCGTCCTGCCACTCGTCGGAGTAGCCGTCGCCGTTGAAGATCACCCGTCCGTGCTTGACCATCACGTCCCTCAGGACGTCCTCGACAGCTTCGTTGAATTCGGAGCCGAAGGCGACCGCCTGCTCGATCTGGGTGGCCATGTAGTCGAGGCTGTCGGCCATGATCGAGTTGAGCACGACCAGCGGACCCGAGATCGACTGCGAGGACCCGACCGCCCGAAACTCGAAGCGGTTGCCCGTGAAGGCGAACGGGCTGGTGCGGTTTCGGTCGCCCGGGTCCTTGGGCAGCTGCGGCAGCGTGTCGGCGCCGACCCTCAGGGTGCCGTGCACCTTGGACGATGACGCCCCGCCGCCCTGGGCCACCTGCTCGAACACGTCGTGCAGCTGGTCGCCGAGGAACACCGACATGATGGCCGGCGGCGCCTCGTTGGCGCCCAGTCGATGGTCGTTGGCCGCCGTGGCGATCGCCGCGCGCATGACATCGGCATGCTTGTCGACGCCGCGGATCACCGCCGCGCAGAACACGAGGAACTGGGCGTTCTCGTGAGGCGTGTCGCCGGGGTTCAACAGGTTGCCCTGCTCGGCGTTGCCCAACGACCAGTTGATGTGTTTGCCCGAGCCGTTCACCCCGGCAAAGGGCTTCTCGTGGTGCAAACAGACCAGCCCGTGACGGTGGGCGACGCGGCTGAGCGTCGACATCACCAGCTGCTGGTGGTCGGCGGCGACGTTGCCCTCCTCGTGGATGGGAGCCAGCTCGTACTGGCCGGGTGCCACCTCGTTGTGTCGGGTTTTGGTGGGGATGCCCAGCTTGAGCATCTCCCGCTCGGCGTCCAGCATGAAGGTGAGCACCCGCTCGGGGATGGCGCCGAAGTAGTGGTCGTCGAACTCCTGGCCCTTGGGCGGCTGGGCGCCCATCAGGGTTCGACCGGTGGACATCAGGTCGGGCCGGGCGAAGTAGAAGTTGCGGTCGATCAGGAAGTACTCCTGTTCGGCGCCGGCGATGGACGCCACCCGCGAGGGGTCCTCGACGCCGAAGAGGCGCAACATGCGTTGGGCCTGCACGTTGAGTGCCTGCTGGGAACGCAGCACCGGGGTCTTCTTGTCGAGCGCTTCGCCGGTCCAGGACACGAACGCCGTCGGGATGCACAGCGTGTTGCCGTTGGGGTTTTCGAGGATGTAGGCCGGGCTGGTGACGTCCCAGGCGGTGTAGCCGCGGGCCTCGAAGGTCTCCCGGATGCCGCCGCTGGGAAACGACGACGCATCGGGCTCGCCCTGGACCAGCGAGCCGCCGGAGAAGTTGGAGATCGCCAGCCCGGCGCCGTCGGTATCGAGAAAGCTGTCGTGCTTCTCGGCGCTCAGACCGGTGAGGGGGTAAAAGACGTGGGCGTAGTAGCTGGCGCCGTGCTCGGTGGCCCAGTCCTTCATCGCCGAGGCGACGACGTCGGCGACCGACGGGTCGAGGCGGATGCCCTCGTTGACGGTGGCCTGGAGCGACTCGTAGACCGCCTTGGGCAACCGGCTCTGCATGACCGCTTTGGTGAACACGTTGCGGCCGAACAGCTCGGCGGGTGTCTCGATGCCCGATCCGGGATGGATCGCGCTCGGACGGCTGGTCGTGGCTGCTAGCGCCTGGGTTCGAACGGCTCTCCCGCTCATGTGTGGGTGCTCCTGGGGTGGGGGGAAGCGTCGGCGTGAGCCGAGCGTCACGGGCCGGGCCAGGTGAGCCCACGTGTGTTTGCCCACCGAGGCGGCGACGACGTCAGCCCCACTATACCGCCGGGGTGCCGGCGCCCCCGGCGCCGACCACCCGCACCGGTAGGATGAAGTCATGGCTCGGAAGTACCTGGTGCGCACCTTCGGGTGCCAGATGAATGAGCACGACTCCGAGCGCATCGCGGGCGTGCTCGAGGCCGACGGGCTGGAGGCCACCACCGAGGTGGCCGATGCCGATGTGGTCGTGCTCAACACCTGCTGCATCCGCGAGAACGCCGACAACAAGCTGTACGGCACGCTGGGCCACCTGAAATCGGAAAAGGACCGCCGGCCCGACCTGGAGATCGTCGTCGGTGGTTGCCTGGCCCAGAAGGACCGCGAGACCGTGCAGCGGCGGGCCCCGCACGTCGACGTCGTCATGGGCACCCACAATGTCGGCCGGGTCGGCGAGCTGCTCGAGGCATCGCGTCGCGACGGCCCGATCATCGAGATTCTCGAAGCGACCGCCGCCGAGGACCACGAAGCGTTCCCGTCGGCCCTGCCCGCCAAGCGGGAGCAGGGTTGGGCCGCCTGGGTGACCATCCAGTTCGGCTGCGACAACAGCTGCGCGTTCTGCATCGTGCCCGCCGTGCGAGGCCCCGAGATCAGCCGCCCGTTCGGCGACGTGCTCGACGAGGTGCGACGGGTCGCAGCAGACGGCGTGACCGAGGTGACCCTGCTGGGCCAGAACGTCGACAGCTACGGGCGCGACCTCACGCTGCGCCTGCGGGGGGAGGGGTCCTCGGTTTCGACCGGCTCACCCGAACACGACCCTCCCGATCCACGTTTCACCGTCGGCGACGCCTGGCTCGACGAGCGGGCGACAGCGGGTGGGCCCGGCCGTGCCCGGCCGCTGTTCGGCGACCTGCTGCGCGCCGTCGGTTCGGTGCCCGGCATCGCTCGGGTGCGCTTCACCAGCCCCCACCCCAAGGACATGCGCACCGACACGATCGCCGCCATGGCCCAGACGCCGGCGGTGTGCGAACACCTGCACCTGCCGATGCAGTCCGGCAGCGACGCCGTGCTCGCCGCCATGCACCGTGGCTACACCGCCGAGCGCTACCTGCGGGTGGTGAGCGATGCCCGCGCCGGCATCGACGACCTGGCGCTGACCACCGACGTCATCGTCGGGTTTCCCGGCGAGACCGACGCCGACTTCGAGGCGACCCTGGAGGTGTGCGCCGAGGTCGGCTTCGATGCCGCCTACACGTTCGTCTACTCGCCCCGTCCCGGCACCGAGGCGGCGGACATGACCGACGCCTTCGTCGAGCACGCGGTCTCGGTCGAGCGCATGGAACGCCTGCGTGCGGTGATCGACCGGTCGGCGAGGCGAGCCAACGAGGCTCGCGTGGGGCGGATCGACGAGGTGGTCGTCACCGGCCCCTCGCGTCGCGATCCGTCGATGATCACCGGGCTGACCCGACACAACAAGCGCATCCACCTGCCCGGACCGTCGGGGGCCCGCCCTCGCCCGGGGACGTACCTGACCGCCCGCGTGACCGAGGCCCGCATGACCAGCCTGGTCGGCGAGGTCGTCGAGATCGGCGATTCGCCGGCCCATCGCACGCGCATCCCGGTCGCCGCCGGATGACCGGGTCCGGCGAGCCGTCCGTGCCCACCCCTGGGCACAGCGGTGCGTCGGTCGAGTTCGTGGAGGCCGATGACGGTCCGGAGCTGGTCGTCAAGACCGGCCCGGTTGGACCGGACGCTCCCTGGGGCAACGTCGCCGACGAGGTCGCCCGGCTCGAGTGGGCGGCAGGGGTCGGCGCCCCGGTGCCTCGGGTGGTGAAGTTCACCGACCATGGCGACGGTACCGCCACCTTGGTGACCGAACGCCTGGGCGGGTTCGAAGCGACGCGCAAGGAGGCGCGGGCGCGTCCCGAGGGACTGGTCGACCTGTTCGGCAAGGCGTTGCGGGTGTGGCACGACAACCTGCCGGTCGCCGACTGCCCGTTCCGCAGCGACTGGACGACCCGCCTGGACGTCGCCCGAACCCGCATCGACGCTGGGAAGGCCACAGCGGCCGACCTCGACCCCGCCTATCAGCGGATCGACTTCGACGTGTTGTTGGCCTCGCTCGATCGACCGAACCCCGACGACCCCGACGATCTGGTCGTCATCCACGGCGACCCGTCGCTGCCCAACATGATCATCGGCGGCGGCGGGCTGTCCGGCTGGGTGGACATCGGTCGGCTCGGGGTCGGGTCGCGTTGGTGCGACCTGATGATCGGGGCGACGACGGTGGCCTCCAACCTTGGTCCGCTGTTGGTGCCGGCCCTGTTCGAGGCCTACGGCGTCGACATCGCCGACACGCTGGCGGTCGACGGCTACCAGCTGCTCGAGCAGTTCCTGTAGGGACGTCCCAAGGTTCCGCCCGCTCCAGCGTCAACGCAGCGGACGGACGGTGAGGTCGGTCCAGTCCGCGTCGCCACCGGCGTCGACGATGGCGCGCACTGCCTGCGCCACCGCAGTCGGGTCGAGGTACTCGTCAGCGTTGTAGGTGCCGCCCTCCTGCTTGCGGACCGCCCGCTGCATGTCGGTGTCGGTCCGAGAGGGGAACAGCGTGGCGACCCGCACCCCGTCCGGCGCCACTTCGTGGCGCAGCGCGTCGGCGAAACCCCGCAGACCCCATTTTGAGGCGGCGTACGAGGTCCAGTTGGGATTGGCGACCAACCCGGCGGTCGAGTTGATGAACACCACCCGGCCGCGTGCGGCCCGCAGCGCCGGAAGGCACAGGCGGGTCAGCTCGGCCGGTCCGGCCAGGTTGACCGCCAGAGCCTCTGCCCACGCTTCGGGGTGCTGGTGCTCGAGCGGTGCCACCCGCACCGCACCGGCCGCGTGGATCAGCAGGTCGAGGCGTCGGGGCAGCGCGGCCCCGACACCGAGGATCAGCTCCAGGTCCTCGGGTTGGCTGAGGTCGGCGGCCACCCAGCTGGCCTCGGGCAGTTCTTCGGCCAACCCGGCGAGCACGGCGGCGTCGCGCCCGAGCAGGACCTGACGATGGTCGGCGAGTGCGCCCACCAAGGCACGGCCGATGCCCCCGGTGGCACCGGTGATCAGGGCCGCCGGCCTGGCGGAGCCTGACCTGGCAGGGGAGGGCCCGGGAGCAGACGGCATCTCAGCAGGGTAGTTCCCGAGATGCCGCACCCGATCCGGGAATGAGGCCGGCCCGCCGGCCATCCTGGGGGAGGGAAGCCTTCTGGCCGCGACCCGGGGAGCGCGACCCGGGCGCAGCCCTGGCGCCGAACCCGTCGCTGGGTCATCGTGAACCGATGGCGAACGCAACCGATCCCGACACGGCGGAACCATCTTCTCCCGGCGAAGGCCTGGCCGTCGGTGAGGACGGGCGGGTGAGGTGCGCCTGGGGCATCCACCCCGACATCTATCGCACCTACCACGACACCGAGTGGGGTCGGCCGGTCACCGACGAACGGGCGATCTTTGAAAAGCTGTGCCTGGAGGGATTCCAGGCCGGTCTGTCATGGCTGACCATCCTGTCGAAGCGCCCGGCGTTCCGCGAGCGCTTTGATGGCTTCGATCCTGAGGTGCTGGCCGCCTGGGGCGAATCCGAGGTGGAGGCTGCGCTGGGCGACGCCGGCATCGTGCGCAACCGGGCCAAGGTGGAGGCCACCGTCGGCAACGCCCGGGCGACCCTCGATCTGTGGGTGGCGGGCGACTCGCTGAGCGAGCTGCTGTGGTCGTGCGGAGGCGCCTCGGGGTCATCGCCCGAGGCAGCCCTTCCTGAGGCGACAGCACTGTCCAAGGCACTCAAGAAGCGGGGCTTTCGCTTCGTTGGTCCGACGACGGTGTATTCGACACTCCAGTCGCTCGGGGTCGTCAACGACCACCCGGCCCGGTGCTGGGTGCACGCCGACTGCCAGGCCGAACAGGACCGGGCACGCGGGCGGCTGGCAGACTCCACCGGGTGACCCGCCTGGTACTGCCCGAACACCCCAACGCCGACGACGCGCTGGAAGCGTTCCTCGGGTGGGTGGCCGATCAGGGCCTCGCGCTCTACCCGGCCCAGGAGGAGGCCATTCTGGCGCTCTTTGCCGGCAGCCACGTGATCCTCACCACGCCCACCGGATCGGGAAAGTCGCTGGTCGCCACCGCCGGTCATGTGGCCGCCCTGGCGGCGGGGGAGCGCTCGGTCTACACCGCCCCGATCAAGGCGCTGGTGTCGGAGAAGTTCTTCCAGCTTCGGGAAGCGCTCGGCGACGAGATGGTGGGGATGCTCACCGGTGACGCCACGATCAACCCGGACGCGCCGGTGATCTGCGCCACCGCCGAGATCCTCGCCCACCAGGCCCTCGGCGGTACGCCGGGGGGCGCACCGACCCACGTCACCATGGACGAGTTCCACTATTACGACGAGCCCGACCGAGGCTGGGCGTGGCAGGTGCCGCTGCTCGAGTTGGCCGACACCCGGTTCCTCGCCATGTCCGCCACCCTCGGTGACATCAGCTGGTTGGCCGACGACCTGCTGCGGCGAACCGGACGGGACGTCGAGGTGGTGACCGGCATCGAGCGGCCCGTGCCGCTGAGCTTCGAATACCGGACGACATCGCTGACCGAAACGGTCGAGGAGCTGATCGCCGCCGAGCGGGTGCCGGCCTACGTGGTGCACTTCACCCAGCAGGCGGCCACCGAGCAGGCACAGGCGTTCACGTCGTTGAACGTGCTGACCAAGGCCGACCGCCAGGAGTTGTCCGGCGTATTGGCCGGGGTCCGCTTCGATACCCCCTTTGGCAAGGACCTCAAGCGCTTCTTGTCCCATGGTGTGGGCGTGCACCATGCCGGGCTGTTGCCCCGCTACCGCCTGCTGGTCGAGCGTCTGGCCAAGGAGGGCTGGCTGCGGTTGATCTGCGGCACCGACACGCTTGGGGTCGGCGTGAACATTCCGATCCGCACGGTGCTCTTTACACAGCTCTACAAGTACGACGGCGTCGAGACCCGCATCCTCACGGTCAGGGAGTTTGCCCAGGTGGCAGGCCGGGCCGGGCGGCGCGGCTACGACACCGAGGGTTACGTCCTCGCCCAGGCTCCTCCGCACGTGGTCGAGAACCTTCGGGCGGAGCAGAAGGCGGGCACCAACACCGCCAAGCTGCGCAAGATCGTCAAGAAGAAGCCGCCCGAACGCGGCTACGCCCACTGGAACCGCGACACCTTCGAACGGCTGACCGCCGGCACGCCGGAGCGGCTCAACTCCCGCCTGACGATGACCCACTCGATGGTGCTGCACGTGCTCTCGCGTCCGGGCGACGGCGAGGTGGCACTGGCCCGTTTGATCGAGGGGTCACACGAGAGCGAGGGGGCCAAGCTGGCCCTGGCCGACCGGGCGGCGGCGATCATCGGCTCGCTCGAGGCGGCGGAGATCCTCACCCGGCTGGAGGAGCCTGGAGGCGACGGCCGGATACTCGTTGTCCACGGGGACCTTCAGCAGGATTTCGCCCTCGACCGGCCCCTGTCGCCCTTCGTCGTCGAGGTGGTCGACAGCTACGAGCCCGACGACCCTGAGTACGCGTTGTCGGTGCTCTCGGTGGTTGAGGCTTCGCTGGACGATCCCCGCCAGGTGCTGATCGCCCAGCAGCGCAAATCTCGCGACGAGGCCTACCAGCGGATGAAGATGGACGGCGTCGATTTCGACGAACGCCAGGAGCGGCTGGCGGAGATCCGTTGGCCCCAACCGCTGCGCGACGAGTTGCTGGCGATGCTCGCCAGCTTCTCCGAACGTCACCCATGGGTGACGGGGGAGTGGGTGCGGCCGAAGGCGGTTGCCCGGGATCTCTATGAGCGGGGCCTTGGCTTTCGCGACTACGTGTCGCTGTTGGGGGTCAAGCGCTCCGAGGGGGTGCTGTTGCGCTACCTGACCGAGGTGTATCGCACCCTGCAGCGCAACGTGCCCGAGGGCGCCCGCACCGAGGAGCTCGAGGAGATCACCGCCTGGGTGGGCGCAGTGATCCGCCAGGTCGACTCGTCGCTGCTGGAGGAATACGAGCTGTTGGAGGGCGCCCTGGGGGAAGGCGCCGAGGTGGCGGTGCTCGACGCAGCGGCCCTCGACACCACGCCGCCACCGATCACCGCCGACCGGCGGGCATTTCGTGCGATGGTGCGCACCGAGGTGTTTCGCTGGGTGCAGGCGCTGGCCCGCCACGACCACGGAGCGTTGGCCAAGCTGGTGTTCGAGGACGGTACCCAGCAGGACCTGGTGTGGTGGCGCGACCTGATGGAGCCCTACTGGGAAAAGTGGGACTCGATCGGCATCGACGCCGATGCCCGCAGCGCACGGTTCCTGCAGATCGACGAGTACGACGATCGCTGGGCGCTCACCCAGTGGTTGGTCGACCCGGAGGAGACCAACGAGTGGAGCCTGACCGCCCGGGTGGATCTGCGGGCCTCCGACGAGGCGGGCGAGCCCGTCGTGGCGCTGGTGCGGGTGGGACGGGGCTGAGGGTGGTCGAACCCGAGGATCTGGGTGCCGAGCTTCGGCGGGCGATGAGCGACGTGCGCTGGGATCTGGGCCTGGCCCCCCTGTCCGACGCCGAACTCGGCGCCGCAGCGCCGCGCCCGGCGGCGGCGGGAAGCACTGCGCGTCCCGGGTCGGGTCGTGCCCGTTGGGCGGGTGCGGAAGGGCTGGATCGGCCGTGCGCGCTGGTCGGGCCAACCGCCTCCGGCAAGACGGCGGTCACGCTGGCGCTCGCCGAGCTGGTGAGCCCGCTGGAGGCGGTGGCCGCCGACTCGATGACCGTGTACCGGCACCTCGACATCGGCACGGCGACGCCGACGCTCGCCGAGCGCCGAAGAGTGCCCCACCACCTCGTCGACACGGTCGAGCCACATGAGGAGTTTTCGGTGGCCCGCTTCCAGAGCGCCGCCGACGAGGCCTTCGACGACATCGTCGGCCGCGGAGCACACGGGCTGCTCGTCGGTGGAACCGGGTTGTACCACCAGGCGGTGATCGACGATCTGGCCCTTCCCGGCCGATTTCCGCAGGTGCTTGCCACGCTGGAGGCCGAGGCGGTCGATGAGGACTGCCTCCGGTCGATGCACGGGCGCCTGGCCAGCCTCGACCCGGTGGCGGCCGAGCGAATGGAGCCAACCAACCGGCGCCGAGTGCTGCGAGCGTTGGAGGTCACGCTGGGCGCCGGCCGCCCGTTCTCGTCGTTTGGGCCGGGACTGGATGCCCACCCGCCGACGCCGTTCGTGCAGGTTGGGCTTCGTCTGGAGCGGGCGGTGACCGCCGGTCGCATCGCCGAGCGCTTCGACGCAATGATCGACGCCGGCTTGCTCGATGAGGTGCGGGCCCTGGTGGAGCTGCCGGGCGGCCTCTCGCGGACCGCCTCCCAGGCGCTCGGATACCGAGAGCTGGCCGAGCACCTCAACGGTGAGCGCACCCTGACGGACGCCGTCTCGGCTGCCGTGCAACGCACCCAGCAGCTGGCGGTTCGCCAGGAACGCTGGTTCCGGCGCGACCCCCGGCTGGTGTGGGTGGACGCAGAAGCGGACGCGGCTACCGTCGCCGACCGGGTGCAGGCGGCCTGGGCAACGGCTGGGGCATGGGAGCCGACCTGAGGTCCAATGGCCGCCATTCCGGGAGAGAGAAATTCCGAGGGCCACGGCCGGCCAGGACCGATAGCGTGGGCTGCACATGCACTTCACCAAGCACCACGGCCTGGGCAACGACTTTCTGGTCGCCCTCGAAGCGAACAACGGCCCGCTTTCGGCCGGCCCAGAGCTCGCCCGCTCGCTGTGCGATCGACACACCGGCATCGGGGCCGACGGGCTGATCTGGGGGGCTGCGGCCCCCGATGCAGATGTGGCTTTTCGCCTGCACAACGCGGATGGCACCGAAGCGGAGATCTCCGGCAACGGGCTGCGTTGTCTGGCTCAGGCCTGGCTGCGTTCCGCCAACCGCAGCGATGGTCAGGTGTCGGTGGCCACGCCCGGCGGGGTCCGCCAGGCCATCGCAACGTCCTCGGACGATCCGGCGACACTCACCGTCTGCGTCGAGATGGGCCCGGTCGGCGCCGGCCCGGAGCTGCCAGCGGTCATCGGCGAACTGGGGATCGACCAAGCGATGTCGGCGTCGGTGGGCAACCCCCACGTCGTTCTGCTCGGCCCTGGCTCGTTGGCCCCGAACCTGGCCTCGGTCGACTTGATCAAGGTGGGGCGTCGCGTGGAGAGCGCCGTGCCGGGCGGGGCCAACGTCCACCTGATCGAACAGTCAGGGGAGGACCGACTGGTCATGCGACCGTGGGAGCGCGGCGTCGGCATCACCGAGGCCTGCGGTTCGGGCGCCACCGTGGCGGCTTGGGTGGCCCGCAGCTGGGGGCTGGTCGGCGACACGGTGGTCGTTTCCATGCCCGGTGGTGAGGTGACGGTCGAACTCGGGTCACAGTCGGCGTCGCTGATCGGTCCGGCCACCTATGTGGCGGACGTGGAGACGCATTGAGCAACACGAACATGAAGGGCAACAACATCAGCGACGACGGCATCGGCGACGAGGATTTCTACGGCGGAGCGCTGACCGATGACGATGCGGCCGATGAAGCGGTATCGGTCGTCGAGCCGGCCGAGCCCACCGAGGATTCGCACCGCGGTGGTTTTGGCGAGTTCGGTGGTGAGACCCGAGGTCTCATCGAGCGAACCTACCGGGAGCGGATCCTGCTGGTCGCCGTCGCCATCGACGGCGCCGGGGGCGCCGGCACCGTCGAGGATTCCTTGGACGAACTGGCATTGCTCGTCGACACGGCGGGCGCCGACGTGGTGGGTCGCATCACCCAGCGGCGTCGCGCCCCCGACCCGGCCACCTACGTCGGATCCGGCAAGGCGGCCGAGATCAAGGCGCTCGCCGAAGCCACCGACTGTGACACGGTCGTCTTCGACGACGAGCTGAGCCCTGCCCAGCAGTTCAAGCTGGAGAAGCTGCTCGGCCGCACCGCGATCGACCGTACTGCGGTGATCCTGGACATCTTCGCCCAGAACGCCTCTAGCCAGGAGGGCAAGGCCCAGGTCGAGTTGGCCCAGCTTCGCTATCTGGCGCCCCGATTGAAGGGCCGCGGCCGGGCGCTCTCCCAGCAGGCCGGTGGCCTCGGAGGCGCCCGACGCGGTCCGGGCGAGAAGGCGCTGGAGACCGACCGCCGTCGGCTTGGACGGCGGGTGCACAAGCTCGAGTCCGAACTCCGGGAGGTGGGACGCCACCGGGCCACCCAGGCAAAGGCCCGCCAACGCTCGGGCGTCGCCCACGTGGTAGTCGTCGGCTACACCAACGCCGGCAAGTCGACGCTGGAGAACGCTCTGACCGACGCCGGGGTCCTCGTCGAGGACCGGTTGTTCGCCACGCTGGACCCGACGACCCGTCAGCTGGCGTTGCCGGGTGGGGAAGTGGTGCTGCTCACCGACACGGTCGGCTTCATCCGCAAGCTGCCCCACGAGCTGGTCGAGGCCTTCAAAACCACCCTGTCGGTCGTGTCCGAGGCCGATCTGCTCGTGCACGTCGTCGATGCCTCGTCGGCCGACCCGGCCGAGGAGATCGCAGTGGTTCGGGCGATCATCGCCGAGGTAGGGGGTGGGGATCGCCCGGAACTGCTGGTGTTCAACAAGGCCGACCTTTCCCCCGACGCCGACCGGCTGGCCGAGGCGAGCCCGGGTGCGGTGGCGGTGTCTGCGGCAACCGGTTTGGGGATCGACGCGTTGGTCGAGGCGATCGGTGACCGCCTCCGCTCGCAGCGCCCGGTGGTCGAACTGCACATCCCTTGGGCCCGGGGCGATGTCATCGCCTCGGTGCACGCCCACGGCGAGGTGCTCTCCGAGGTGTCCGGACCCGACCAGATGGTGATGCGAACCCGACTGCGCGAGGAGCAGCGGGGCCGTTTCGCCGAGTTCGAACCGGCGGCGCCAGTCGAGCCTCGATGATCGAAGGGGCGATCGACCTGCGGCTCGGGTCGCCGTGCGACCCCCCGCCCGACCTGGTGATCGACGCGATGGCGTCGGCCGCCGACAGCCTGGGGCCCTACGGCAAGTCGGTGGGCTCGCCCGTCTTCCGGCAGGCGGCGGCCGACTGGATGCGCCGTCGACTCGATGTCGAGATCGACCCCGAGTCGGTGGCGGCCTGCGTGGGGACCAAGGAGTTCGTCGCCGGCCTGGCCCTACTGCTCGGGGCGGGATGTGGCCGCGGCCGGGACACCGTGCTCATCCCGGCGGTCGCCTATCCCACCTACGCTGTGGGCGCCGAGCTGGCCGGCTGCCGGGTGGTGCGGGTGCCGATGACCGATCGCTTCACGCTCGATCTGGCTGGGGTCGATGCCGACGATGCCGCCCGTTCCAGGCTGCTGTGGGTGAACTCGCCCGGCAACCCGGCCGGCGGACTCGACGATCTGGAGGCGGCTGCGGCCTGGGGGCGCGAGCGGGGCATCGTCGTGTGCTCCGACGAGTGCTACGTCGAGTACACGTGGAGCGGAGCGCCGGTCGGCGAGGTGGGGCTGCCGGCCTCGACGATGCTCTCCTCGGGAACGAGTGGCGTGTTGGCGCTCCACTCGCTCTCCAAGCGATCAAACCTGGCCGGGGGGAGGATCGGGTTCTACGCCGGCGACGCCGCCCTCATCGCCGAGCTGGGGGAGCGGCGCCGGGAATTGGGGTTGGTGGTGCCCGGACCCATGCAGGCTGCCGGAGCGACGGCTTGGAGCGACCAACAACACGTGACCGAGCAGCGCGAGCGTTATCTTCGGCGCCTCGAACGCCTGGCGGAGGCGGCCGTGTCGGCCGGGTGCTTCGATGTTCGCCTGCCGGAGGGCGGGTTTTACCTGTGGCTGGACGTTGGCGATGACGACCGTGCGGCGGTTGCGACCCTCGCCGGGGCGGGCGTCCTGGTGCAGCCGGGCTCGATCTACGGGGCGGCCGGAGCAGGCCGGGTCCGCCTGGCCGCCGTACGCCCCGACGCCGAGATCGATGAGGCCGCCCGGCGTCTGGAGGCACTGCGTGGGGTCCTCGCCGGCGGCGCCGGTTTGCGGCGGTGAACGCTCCAGGCATGCTCGTGCACCCACCCGACGGGTTGGGGCTGCGATGATGGGGGCGATGACGTCGTCGGCAACCTCGCGCCCTCACCTGCCCGGCGCCTCGACGCGCCCCCAGTCGGTGAGACCATCGGTGATCTGGGCCTATCTGGGGGCTGCGATGGCGGTGGTCGGGGTGATTCTTGCCGTCAGCTTGGTCGCCATCGGATTTCTCTCCGACGGTGGTCCCGAAGAGGTGGGACGAGCAGATTTCCCCGGTCAGGTGTCCTTCACATCCCCGTCCCGGGACAAGCCGTTTGCCATCTACCTCGAGCGCTCCACCCTGTCCGGGGACCCAGGTGTCCCGGGGTATTTGACACCGATCGTCACCCGAGGCGATGGCGAGGTTCCGGTCGATACCGATGCCAAGATCGATCGCCATGCCGGTGTGTCGACCGAGATGATCCCGATCGGCTCGTTTGTCGCCGTCGGAGGTGACTACACGGTGACGGTCGACCCGGACGGTTCCTCGGCCGGTGACGATGTTGCCATCGTCGTCGCCGATCCCGATGTGGCGTCGACCGGCACCGCCCTCATGATCTGGGGGGCGGCAGTTGGCGCCGGATTGTTCGTGGTCGGCATGGGAGTGGCGGTCGGCGTCGGGCGAGCACGCGACCGGGCGCGGGTGAGGGCACTGGTCGAGGGTCGCGCCGGTACCGAGTCCGGCGGAACTCCGTGAGTCCTCAGGAGGGAGCGGTACAGACGGCCGACGAGGTGGCTCAGTCCAAGGCAATGCGCTGGGCGATGGGGTTGTTGTTCGCAGCCGGCGTGTCGGTGATGGTCGGGTTTCTCGCCACCCAGTTGCTGACCGGCCGGTCGATGGAGCGTCTCGGCCCGTCGAGCGATGCCGTGGTCCGTGAACGGGTTCCCTCCAGCGAGAAGGTGCGCATCGAACAACCGGGCACCTACGACGTGTTCTACGAGCAGGCAGCGCCGTCGACGGGGGTGCCCGGATCCCTCGACGTCACCGTCCGTTCGGATCGGGGCGAGCTGGGCTTGGACACGCCGGATCCGGTGCTGAGCACGATCATCGACGATCGCAGCTACGTGGCCTTTCACACCGTGAGGATCCCGCGCGCCGGCACGTACACCCTCGACGTGGCGGTCAAGGGAGGCGAGCCGGCGGGATCCCTTTTCGAGGACGACCGCGTCGTCCTCGATCGGGCCAACCGGGAGGCCGATGCCTTGTGGATGTTGCTGGGTCTCGCACCGGCGGCGGCCGGGTTGGTTTTGGCGGCCTGCTTCGGGGTCGCCTCGGTGTGGGTCCGGGCGCGGAGTGCCCGGGCCGGCCGGGCGGACGGACGAGGACCTTCGGGCGGGTCGGCATTCGCCGGCCGCTGGGGCCCGCCAACCGATCACGCCTTCCGCGATCCGCCGCCGCCGCCGGAATTCCCCCGGGCAGGGCCCCCGGCTGGCCCCGATGCCGGCGACCAACCGCCGACCGAAGGTGAGCCTCCGGTCGCCGACGACCGTGCCTGAGCTCACGACCGACCTGCTCTCGGCGACCAGCCGGTTGATGGGGGTGCGGTCGGAGAGCTTCGACGAGCGTGCACTGGCCGATCTCGTCGAGGCTGACCTGTCTGCGCTGGTGAGCGCTCGAGGGGAGACCTTCACGGTGGACCGGGTTGGGGACAACGTCGTGGCCCGGACCCACCTCGGCCGTTCCGCCCGATTGATCCTGGCTGGGCACCTCGACACGGTTCCCGCCAACGACAATTCGATTCCGCGACTGGACGGCGATGTGCTGTGGGGGCTGGGCTCGGCCGACATGAAGGGCGGCCTGGCCGTCATGTTGGACCTGGCCTGCGCCATCGCTGAACCGGCGGTCGACGTCACCTGGGTGTTCTATGCCCGAGAGGAGGTGGCGACCGCCCATTCGGGGCTGCTCGAGCTGGAGCGCCTTCGACCCGACCTGCTCGGCGGAGACGTCGCCCTCCTGGGGGAGCCGACCGATGGTGCGCTGGAGGCGGGCTGCCAGGGGTCGGTGCGCGTGCAGGTTGCGCTCAGGGGTGTCCGGGCCCACACCGCTCGGGCATGGATGGGGCAGAACGCCATCCATCGAGCGGGCGAGCTTTTGTTGCGGTTGAACGACTGGCGGCCTCGGCGACCGACGATCGATGGCTGCACCTACCATGAGGCCCTCCAGGCGGTGGCCATCGAGGGCGGCGTGGCCGGCAACGTGGTGCCAGATGCGGTCACGCTCACCGTCGTCCACCGCTTCGCCCCGGACCGCGGCCTCGACGAGGCGGAGGCCTGGCTGCGGGGCTGGCTGGTCCCTTCGTTGTCCGACGGTGATGCGATCACGGTGGTTGACCGGTCGCGAGCTGCCCCTCCAGGGCTCGGGCACCCGCTGCTCGCTCGGCTGATCGAGCGTCATCACCTGGAGACCAGAGCCAAGCTCGGATGGACCGACGCCGCCTTCTTTGCTGAGCGCGGTATCCCTGCGGCCAACTTCGGGCCCGGGGACCCGGTCGTTGCCCACACCGCCGACGAACGGCTTGAGCGAGCGAGCATCGATCGGGTCTGGGCGGTGCTCGGGGACCTCTTGGTGAACGGCGTCGTCGACGTTCCGTAGCCATGTCCCTTCCCACCTTTTACCGGTTCTGCGGGGCGACCCTATGATGCGGGGCCCGTAGGGTTGACCGGCAACGGCGACGATCCTCGATCCCCTGGGAGCGCATTTGATGTCAGCCACCCCACCCGCCGCCTTCGGCATCGGCACGGCCACCTTCTCGGTGCAGGGTGACGGCACCAAGGTTCTCGACACCTATTTTCAGGTGGTCAACGTCGCAGCTCACGGCGACGTCGCCGAGGTGTTGGCCCGTCATGCCGGCCACGAAGGTGGCCCCGGTACGGTGACTTTCTCGCCAAACCGGTTGGCCGACGTGGTCATGCAGTTGCAGGCGACCGCCCAGGATGCCGAAGCCAACCGGCGTTGCTTGGCGGCCCTTCGGGAGAGTCGCTTTGCGGAGAATCAGGGACTCGGCACCCGTTTCGAGGTCGTCGTCACCTTCATCGAGGACCTCGACGCGCCGCCGATCGATGCTCACGACGCCTACCTCCGGCTTCACCTGTTGTCGCATCGAGTGAAGCGGCCGCACAGCATCAACCTGGACGGCATCTTTGGGCTGCTGTCCACCGTGGCATGGACCAGCCACGGGCCAGCCGATCCGGACACTCTGGCCGAGGTCCGCAGCCGTCATCGCACCGAGGGTCGTCAGCTCACCGTGCACTCGGTCGACAAGTTCCCACGGATGGTCGATTACGTGGTGCCGTCGGGGGTTCGCATCGCAGACGCCTCGAGAGTCCGGCTGGGCGCCTATCTGGGTGAGGGCACCACCGTCATGCACGAGGGCTTCGTCAACTTCAATGCCGGCACGCTCGGGTCGGCGATGATCGAGGGCCGCATCAGTGCCGGCGTCGTTCTCGGGGACCAGACCGACCTGGGCGGCGGGGCCTCGGTGATGGGCACCCTCTCCGGCGGTGGCAACGAGGTGATCAGCATCGGCCAGCGCTGCCTGGTGGGTGCCAACGGTGGCTGCGGCATCTCGCTCGGCGACGACTGCGTCATCGAAGCAGGGCTGTATCTCACCGCCGGCACCCCGGTGACGATGGCCGACGGGTCGGTTCGCAAGGCCCGAGACCTGTCCGGGGGCTCGCAGATGCTGTTTCGGCGAAATGGTAAAACCGGGGCCGTGGAGATGGTGCCCAGGGTGCCCGACTGGGGTGGGTTGAACCCCGACCTCCACGCCAACTGAGCCGCCCGGAAGCGGTCAGAGCTTGCGGAGCACGGTAACCACCCGACCGAAGATCACGACCTCCCCGGGCGGATAGCACAGGGGCTCCATCGTCGAGTTGGCGGGCGTGAGGGTGGTGCCCTCCGACGAGTGTGTGGTCAGCGTTTTGACCGTGGCCTCTTCCCCCGGGATGCCGGCGACGACGATGTCGCCGCGATCGGCGGTCGACTGCTGACGAGCGACCACATAGTCGCCGCTGAAAATACCGACATCGATCATCGAATCCCCGCGAACGGTCAGCATGAACAACTCACCGTCGCCGGTGAGGTCCTGGGGGAGCGGGAGTAGCTCTTCGATCTGCTCTTGGGCGATGACGCCAGTGCCGGCTGCAACCGAGCCGACCAGGGGCACGTGGCGTACCGGCCGACGTTCGGCGACGTCGGCCTTGCCGTCGGTGTGCACCTCGATCGCTCGCGGTTTGGTCGAGTCCCGGGTGAGGTAGCCCAGGCGTTGAAGCGTGGCGAGGTGGGAGTGGACTGTGGAGGGCGAGGTCAGGCCAACTGCGGTGCCGATCTCCCGCACCGACGGGGGATACCCACGGGCGTTGACCGAGTCGATCACGCAGTCGAGCACCTCACGCTGGCGTGCGGTCAGCGGATCGGGGCTCTCGCCGGTCGGCTGTGCCTTCGAGAGCCGAGATTTCCGGGTCTGAGGCTTGGGGTGCTGTGACTGGGGGGGCTGTGACTTGGCGGCCATGGTCGCTCCTCGATGGATCTGTTGACCGAGGTGGTCGAACGAGCGTTCCCCAGTGTAACGGGGGTCACCTACGAGTGCAAGAACACCCGTTCGACGAACGCGAGTGCGATCGGTCCTTGACAGTCGAACGTCCGTTCCCCAAACTGAGCGAACACTCGTTCGGAAACTCGCCGGCGAGCTTCACTGTCACACCCGATCAGGACACTTGCGACATGGTTGCGCTACAGACATCAGATTCCAATCCTCGAACCGAGCCGATCGAGCGGGCGACGCGCCTGCGAGTGGTCGACTCAGAGCGATGGTCGGCGGCCCACCCGGCGGTTCGAGCCCGTCGAGGCGAGCTCGCTCCGACGGCCCCGGTGCGCCCGTCGGTGCGCCGCAGCCGATGGGTCTACCTCCGTCGACGGGCGGTGGCTGCGTTGGTGCTGCTGGCGCTGATGTGGGCGGCGATCGCGGTCGTGACGGAGATGGTTGGTGGCGGGTCGGGCTCGGCCGGCGCCGCCGAGGACGTTCGCACCCACGTGGTCGTGCCCGGCGACACCTGGTGGTCGCTGGCCGGCGAACTGGATCGTCCGGGTGACATTCGAGACGCTGTGGACTCGATCATCGAACTCAACGGATCAGAGGATTTGCGAGCGGGACAGCGTGTGGTGCTCCCACTCGGATAGGCGGTGTCGTGCGCCCTGGGCGTCAGGGCGTTACCGTGCCCGCTCGTGCGATGTCCGATTTGTAGCGAACTGGAAGACCGGGTGGTGGACTCCCGATCTGTCGATGATGGTGCCGGTATTCGCCGTCGTCGCCAGTGCGCTGGCTGCGGCGCCCGCTTCACCACCTTCGAGCGGGTCGAGGAAGCCCCGTTGGTGGTCCGCAAGAGTGACGGCACCAAGCAGCCCTTCGACCGAACCAAGATCGAGGCAGGGGTGTTGTCGGCTGCCAAGGGTCGGCCGGTGTCACTGGCCGACGCCACCGCTCTGGCGGTGGCGATCGAAGAGGGCCTGGCCGGGCAGGGCGGCGAGACGTCGACCGCCGAGGTGGGGCGGCTCGTCCTGGAACAACTCGCCGAGCTCGACGAGGTCACGTACCTGCGCTTCGCCAGCGTGTACAAGGCGTTTCAAGGCCTGGGCGACTTCCAGGCCGAGCTGGGTCGGCTGTCGAAGGTGCCGAGCAGCAACGGCGCCGACCCGGGGTAGGCCCCGCCGGCTAGGCCGGTCGGAGGTAACGGAGGAACAGGTCGTCTTCGGCCGCCCAGGCCCGGGCCATCGTCCAGCGATCAGGGTCCAGGTCCGGTCGATCCAACAACGCCAGGCCCGCGCCGACCAGGCGCGGGGCGAGCGTCAGGCAGAGCTCATCGAGCGACTGCGATGCCAACAGCGCTCCGAGCAGTCCGGGGCCACCTTCGGTCAGGATCATCGGTGCGCCGGAGCGGGCAAGCGTTTCGGTGGCCTCCTCGGCGGCGCTGCGAACGCCCGCAAGCGGCTCGACGGCAACGCCGATGTCGGTGAGGGCGCGCCGAGCGGCTTCAGGCGTGGAGGACCCGGTGAGCACGTGCAAACGTTCCGGCGCGTCGAACAGGCCCGTGTCCTCAGGCAGCTCGAGGCTTCCGGACAGCACTGCCAAGGTGGGCAGCGGGGTCCGTCCGGACTCGCGTCGGGCCTCCTGGAGCCCGGCGGACAACCGAATCGGTCCGTAACGCTCGACGCGGACGGTTTTTGCCCCGACCAGGATGACGTCGGCGAGCGCACGTATCGCCTGGAACATCGCTCGGTCGAGGGGGCCACCCAGTCGCCCGGAGCGACCGTTCAGGGCAGCCCGACCGTCGAGCGTCGACACCATGTTGGCCATGACCCAGGGCGAATTCTCGGCGCTCGGCCGAGGCTCCCGATCGAGCAGTCGAAAGAGTTCGACAGCGGTCGAGTGGGATTCGATAGTTCGCACCTCGGGCATGTGAGCACCCTACCGGCCCGAGATTTTCTTCGGCCGGTGGGCGCCCGTCTGTCCACCGGCCACCAAACGTGCATCCACAGCGCTGTGGATTGGAGCTGCGGGCTTGCTGGTCCGCCTCCTTGCGGCTCTGGCCCTGCGATCTCGCGGATGGTTCGCCACCGTCTCGTCTTCGACACCGGCGGTTGCCAGGAACCCTTGTCCACAGCGTGTTTGGAGCGTTGTGGACAAGGCGCACGGTGCCGGTGGGTCGACGACGAGATTTGGGCTCGACAGACCCGGTGGGGCGGTCTCTATGGTGGTCGAAACGAACGTTGCATGGGCGGTCGGACGGTGGTGGCTGGCAAGTCGGCTGTGGTCGACGACACCTGGGTCGAGGAAGGATCGGCACCGGCACCGACGATGAGTCGGGTGCCGGAATGATTTTTCGGGAGCCCCCCCTTCCGCCCATGCAACGGCTCGCTCACCACGGGCCGAGCCCGTCGATCGACCACCCCCCCCAATCCCGTCCACAAGGTCGAGGAGTAGCCATGACACTGGCCCCAGTTGCGCCCTCCGTCGGAATCCGCAGGCACCACACGGCGCCCGGCGACGATGGATACCAGGACATCTCCTGGTCTCGCCGGACCGCACGCATCACCGACTACCGCACTGGCGAGGCGGCCTTCGAGCAGGCCGACGTCGAGTTTCCCGAGTCGTGGTCGCAGAACGCCACCAACATCGTCGCTCAGAAGTACTTCCGGGGCACGCAGGGCAACCCCGAACGGGAGACCTCGCTTCGTCAGGTGATCGACCGCGTCGTGTCGACCATCGCCTCCTGGGGTCTCGCCGACGGCTACTTCGCCGACGAGGCCGAGCGGGCCACGTTTGCCGCCGAGCTCACCTGGCTGCTCGTGCACCAGCGGGTGGCGTTCAACTCGCCGGTGTGGTTCAACATCGGCGTGGCCGGCGCTCCAAAGCAGGCATCGGCCTGCTTCATCCTGTCGGTGGACGACACGATGGACTCGATCCTCAACTGGTATCGGGAGGAGGGGGTCATCTTTAAGGGTGGTTCGGGAGCCGGCGTCAACCTCTCGGGAATCCGTTCGTCCTACGAGCGGCTTTCCAGTGGCGGCACGCCGTCGGGTCCCGTGTCGTTCATGCGGGGCGCCGATGCCTCGGCGGGCACGATCAAGTCTGGTGGGACCACCCGACGGGCGGCCAAGATGGTTGTTCTCGACGTCGATCATCCCGACGTCGAGGACTTCATCTGGTGCAAGGCCACCGAGGAACGCAAGGCACGCGTGCTGGCCGAGGCCGGCTTTGACATGGATCTCGATGGGGCCGACTCCCACTCGGTCCAGTACCAGAACGCCAACAACTCGGTCCGTCTCTCCGACGAGTTCATGGAGGCGGTCGAGGGCAATGCGGACTACGAGCTGCGGGCGGTGGCCACCGGCGAGACCCTGCGCACCGTGCCGGCTCGCCGTCTTTTGCGCCAGATTGCCGAGGCGGCCTGGGAATGTGCCGACCCGGGGGTGCAGTTCAGCTCGACGATCAACCGGTGGCACACCTCGGCCGCCACCGGCCCGATCAACGCCTCCAACCCGTGCAGCGAGTACCTGCACCTCGACAACTCGGCCTGCAACCTAGCCAGCCTCAACCTGTTGTCGTTCCTCGACGATGACGACGGCTTCGACCTGGACGAGTTCGCTCACGCCGTCAACATCACGTTGCTGGCCCAGGAGATCCTGGTCGGCAACGCCGACTACCCGACCGAGGCAATCGGCGAGACCACCCGTCGCTTTCGCCAACTCGGCCTGGGCTACGCCAACCTCGGCGCGCTGCTGATGGCGCTCGGGCTTCCCTACGACTCCGATGCCGGGCGTGCGTGGGCGGGCTCGATTACCGCCTTGATGACCGGTGCCGCCTATCGCACGTCGGCCCGGGTGGCCGAGCGCATGGGCCCGTACGCCGGCTTTGAGGACAACCGAGCCGACCAGCTTCGGGTGTTGCACCAACACCGTGATGCCCTCGCCGGGCTCTCGACGTTGGCGTCGTCCCAGGCGATCAACGCCGCCGCAGCGGAGGCGTGGGACGAGGCGATCGAGACCGGCGAGCGGGTGGGGGTGCGCAACGCCCAGGTGTCGGTGCTCGCGCCGACCGGCACGATCAGCTTCATGATGGATTGCGACACGACCGGGATCGAGCCGGACCTCGGGCTGGTGAAGACCAAGAAGCTGGTCGGAGGCGGCACGATGGCCATCGTCAACCAGACGGTGCCGCGGGCGCTCAGGCGCCTGGGTTACGCCCAGGACGAGATCGAGGCGATCGTGGCCTACATCGCCGAAGAGCGCACAGCGGTGGGCGCACCGGGCCTGAAGGCCTCCGATATCGATGTCTTCGCCTGTGCCATGGGGCTACCGACGATTGGTGCGATGGGGCACCTGCGGATGATGTCGGCGGTTCAGCCGTTTCTGTCCGGCGGTATCTCCAAGACGGTCAACCTGGCCGAGGAGACCACGGTCGACGAGCTCGAATCCCTCCTGATCGAGTCGTGGAAGCTCGGCATCAAGGCGGTGGCGGTGTACCGCGACAACTGCAAGGTGGGTCAACCGCTGTCCGCCGGCAAGGACCCGGTAGCGGCGGCCCCAGCGGAGCCGGTTGTCTTCCGGGGCACGAAGGAGAAGCTGCCCCGCTCTCGCCGGTCGCGCACCTTCGAGTTTCGGGTGGCGGATTGCAAGGGGTACGCGACCGTGGGGGAGTACGAGGACGGGCGCCCCGGTGAACTGTTCGTGCGGGTCTCCAAGCAGGGTTCGACGTTGGCCGGGATCATGGACGCCTTTGCCATCTCGGTGTCCCATGGCCTGCAGTACGGCGTTCCGCTGTCCTCCTACGTTCGCGGCCTGACCGGCATGCGCTTCGAGCCCGCCGGCATGACCGACGATCCCGAGATTCGCATCGCCAACAGCCTGATGGACTACCTGTTCCGCCGGTTGGCCCTCGATTATCTCGATCCGGAGGAGCGGGCCGGGCTGGGTATCTTCTCGGTCGCCGAGCGGCTTCAGCCCACGCTGCCCGGCGTCGAGGAGCTGTCGGTGGAGACGGTCACCGGCCAGGACCTCGACCCGATGGCCACGCCGACCTCGGCGTCCTCCGCCCAGGACTCGCACGCGCCGCTGTGTATGCAGTGTGGGGTGCGAATGGTGCGCTCCGGATCGTGCCACGCCTGTCCGGAATGCGGCGGCACCTCCGGTTGCAGCTGAGGCCGACTGGGCGAACGCCTCGGAATCGTGCGAGACTGACACGTTCATTTTCGGGGCCGAGTGCAGTGTCGGCCCACCCCGTTTTCGACAGAGGTGTCTGTGGCGTTTGACGTTGGTGACCGAGTGGTCTATCCCCATCATGGTGCGGCGATCATCGTCCGCAAGGAGACGCGCGACTTCAACGGAGAGGACACCGAATACCTGGTCCTCGAGGTCAAGCGGGAAGAGACCCGGGTGACCATCTCGGTTCCGTCGGAGAAGGTGGACGACGTTGGCATGCGCCCGCCGATCAGCCGGGACGAGGTCGAGGACCTGTTCGACCTGCTGGCCAAGCGGGACATCCGCGAGCCGGCCAACTGGAGCCGTCGCTTCAAGAACCATCAGGAGAAGCTGAAGTCCGGCGACGTGTATCAGGTGGCCGAGGTCGTCCGGAACCTGTCCCTGCGCGACCAGGCCAAGGGCCTCTCGGCCGGTGAGAAGTCGATGTTCCTCAAGGCGCGCAGCGTGTTGGTGTCCGAGTTGAGCTTTGCGCTCGACCTGACCGAAGAGGATGCGCTCGACAAGGTGCTCGACACCTTGACCGCAGAGCCCAGCGAAGCCTGAGGCGACTCGAGCGATGAGCTTGGGATCCCTCGCCTTCATCCCGGCGCCTCCATTCGACACGATCGGCCCCTTTCGGCTGTACGGCCTGATGATCGCCCTCGGTGTCCTGGCGTCGGTGGCGCTGGCCAGAAGGCGTTGGGCTGCGCGGGGCAACGACCCCGAGCAGATTTCGAGCATTGCGTTGTGGGCGGTTCCCGCCGGCCTGATCGGGGCGCGGATCTACCACGTGATCACCGACTACGACCGCCTGTACTGCGGTACCCCCAACTGCGAGCGAAGCCTGTTCCCCGGGGCGTTCGAGATCTGGAACGGCGGGCTCGGCATCCCCGGTGGCATCATCGTCGGCGTCGCCGTCGGGGTCTACGTCGGATATCGCATGGGCATCGACTGGCGCGATTGCATCGATGCCGCCATTCCCGGGCTGCCGTTGGCTCAGGCGATCGGTCGGCTGGGCAACTACTTCAACCAGGAGCTGTTCGGACGCCCGACCACCGTGCCATGGGCGCTCAAGGTCGATCCCAAGGGCGGCTTCCTCGACGGTTACGTGCCCGGCTTCGAGACCTATCACCCCACGTTCGCGTACGAGCTGATCTGGAACCTGGGCGTCGTCGGGGTGCTGTTATGGATCGACTCCAAGCGCCGGTTGGGTAAGGGCAAGATCCTCGGGTTGTACGTGGCGCTGTACTTCCTGGGCCGTCTCTGGATCGAGGCGATGCGCTCGGACACGGCCACCAAGGTCTTCGGCCTGCGGGTCAACATCTGGACCTCGATCATCGCCATCGCCATCGGCACCGTCATCGTGTTGTGGAAGGGGCCGTTGCGCTCGAAGGCCGCGACCGCCGAGGCGCTGGCGGTCGAGCCCTTCGTGTTCGACGCCGTCGCACAGACGGTGCCTGTGGGCGACGAGCCGGTCGACACGACGAGCGACGACCCCGAAGGTGATGGTGACCCGACCGTCGGTCCGGAAGGCGAGGACGGCCCCGAAGAGGCGGACGGGGCGACCCTGCCGGAGCCCTGAGGCTCGCCCTCAGCGTTCCAGCGCGGCGTCGAGCGCGGCGTCGTTGATCCTCGGCCAGGCGTCGATCGCCCATTGCCCGAAGTCCCGGTCGCCCAGAAACACCGCCGTGCGCCTCGCCTCGGGATCGACCCACAGAAACGTGCCGGTCTGGCCGAAGTGTCCGAAGGTGGCCGCCGAGTTGTCGAGCCCGGTCCAGTGCGGCGACTTGTTGCCCCGCACCTCGACGCCCAGCCCCCACGGGTTGGGTGTCTGGCGGCCGTAGCCGGGCAGGACGCCGTCGAGCCCGGCAAAGGCCACGCTCGTCACCCGGTCTATCGTCGTCGGGTCGAACACGGTGGGTGCAAGCAGCTCCTGGCCGAAGCGGATCAGGTCGGCCACCGTCGACGTGGCACCCCAAGCGGGGCTGGCATCCAGGTGGGTGGAGGCCATGTCGAGCGGCGCGCAGACGCCCTCGTGCAGATAGGTGGCCATGCTGAGACCACTCGCCGCCGCCAGGTGTTCGGCGGCCACCTCGAAGCCGGTGTTGGAGTAGATCCGTCGGGTGCCCGGTGCGGCGATTGCATCGCGGCCTTCGAAGGGCAGCCCCGAGGCGTGGGCGAGCAGGTGCCCAAGGGTCGAGCCCTCGGGCCCGGCCGGATCGTCGAGCGAGACGGTGCCCTCCTCGATCGCCAACCAGGTCGCCGCTGCGGCCAGCGGCTTGGTGACCGACGCCAACCGGTAGCTCCTCGACGGATCGCCGACGATCGTCGCCGGCCCGCTCGGGCCGGCGACGGCGAACGTCCAGTGGCCTGGCCGACCGCCGAGCGCCTGGTCAACGATGGATTCGAGGTGGTCAACCATGTTTCGAGCGTAGGCGCACCACCTCGGTTCGAGCCGCGGTACCCCGAGCGATCGTGGTTTGGCCGTCCGCTGGCAGTAACGTGAGTGCGCAACATGACAAAAACTTTCGCTGATCTCGGCGTCGACCCTGCTTTGGTCGACAACCTCTCCGAGCGGGGCATCACCTCGCCCTTTCCCATCCAAACCCTGACCATCCCCGACGCGTTGGCCGGCCGAGACGTTCTTGGCAAGGCCAAGACCGGTTCGGGCAAGACCCTGGCGTTCGGCCTGCCGCTTCTGCAGCAGCTGGAGACCGCCCGTCCCAAGCGTCCGACTGCGATCTGCCTGGTCCCGACGCGTGAGCTGGCGACCCAGGTGCGCGACGAACTCGCCCCGTTGGGCGAGGGCACCGACGTACGGGTGCTCGCCATCTACGGCGGCGCCCCGATCGAGAAGCAGATCGCGGCGCTCAACCGAGGCGTCGAACTGGTCGTTGCCACGCCCGGTCGCGCCATCGACCTGATCGAGCGCGATGCGCTCGACCTGTCCGAGGTGACCCACATCGTCATCGACGAGGCCGACCGCATGGCCGACATGGGCTTCCTGCCTCAGGTGGAGTGGATCCTTCGCAACGTCGAGGGCAAGTGCCAGACCCTGCTGTTCTCGGCGACGCTCGATGGCGTGGTCAACACGCTGGTCAGCCGCTACCAGGAGGACCCGAGCTTCCACGAGGTGGCCTCCAAGGGTGAGACCGTGGAGGAGATGCACCACACGTTCCTCAAGGTGCACGATCGCGACAAGGCCAAGGTGGCGGCGTCGATCATCGAGAACACCGGTCGCACGCTGGTGTTCTGCGCCACCAAGCACGGGACCGACCGGGTTGCCCAGGAACTGAACGACTTGGGTATCGAGGCCGAGGCGATGCACGGCGGCGTGCCCCAGAAGCATCGTGAGAAGGCGCTGTCGAACTTCATGAAGGGCCGCCTCGGCGCCTTGGTGGCCACCGACGTGGCCGCCCGTGGCATCCACGTCGACGATGTCCAGGTCGTGATCCACTTCGATCCGCCCGCCGACCACAAGACCTACCTGCACCGCTCGGGCCGGACCGCACGGGCCGGCGCGTCGGGCCGGGTGGTCAGCCTGGTGCTGTGGAAGGACGAGCTCGAGGTGCGGCGCATCCAGCGCCGGCTTGGCCTGGAGCTGCCGATGGTCGAGGTGTTCTCCAACGACTCCAGGCTGGAAAACCTGGCCGTGTTCGACGAGCTGGAGTCGGAAAGCGTCTGAACGCGTTGTCCGACCCGGCCGGGCGCTGGCTGGCACGGACCGCCTCGGACTTTCGGGCCGACGGGGTCGCCCCCTTGGCTGCCGTGGCCACCCTGGCGCTTCACGGCCGGGCGCCATCGGACCTGCCCGGGTGGTGCGACGTCGTCGATCACCTGTCGGGAGGTTCGGCCAGTGCCCTCGATCCTCCGGCCGGGGTGCCGATCTGTGACCTGCTGGGTCCGCTCTACGAGCTGATGCTGGCCGACGCCGCCCGTCGGGCGGCCGGCGTGCACTTCACCCGTCCGGCGCTGGCCTCGGGCCTGGTGGCGCTGGCGGTGGGGGCTCGTCCGGCCGGTGGACGCGCCGAGGGCGCCGCGCTTGTCGAGGGCGAGGTCGCCCTCGATCCGGCCTGTGGCGCCGGTGCGTTCCTGGTGGCGGTCGCCCGTCACCTGGTTGCGACCTCGACCGACCCGTCGGACCCCGCTGCTCACCCGCCGACGGCCAACGAGGCGCTCACCCGCCTGGTCGGAGCCGACCTCGACGCGGACGCGTTGGTCGTCGCTCGGGCCGCGCTGGCCAGGTGGGCGCTGGACGAGGGTGGTCACCGCGTCGGCGTCGCCCTGAACGAGCCTGCGCTGACGTGCTGCGACTCCCTCACCCAACCCGAGGAGCTGGTGGCGTCGGTCGGCGACCATGCCGTCGGGCTGATCGTCGGCAACCCGCCGTTCCTCGCCCAGCTTCGGGCGGGCACCCGCCACGATGCCGAGCGCCGCGCATCGTTGGCCTCCCGTTTCGGGGCAGCGGTCGGGGCCTACACCGACACGGCTGCGCTGTTTCTGCTGGCGGCGACCGAGTTGATCTCGGTTGGGGGAGCGGTGTGCCTCGTCCAACCCCGCTCGGTGTTGGCGGCCCGCGATGCGCGCGCCGTTCGGGCCGAGTTGGTCCGCCGAACCGAGGTGTGCGCCGCCTGGGTGGGCGACGGTGGGTTTGGGGCATCGGTCGAGGTGTGGGCACCCGTGCTCATCCGCAGGGGCGCTCGGGTCACGGAGGTGCGGGTGGTCGGCGGGGCGGAGGCCGAGCACGAGGTCGGGCGGGTGCCGGCCGACGTGCTGCGCCAGGACAGCTGGGGCGCGTTGGTCGCCACCGCCGAGGGGTTGCCGGCGCTGCGGTCGCCGACCGGTCGGTCCGCCGGCCGCCTGGGCGAGGTCGCCCGGTTCAGCGCCGGGTTTCGCGACGAGTACTACGCCATGCTCGAGCTGGCAAAGGAGGCCCCGGGCTTCGACGGCGCGGCACCGGACGAGCAGATGGCGGACCGTGCCCTCCCGGCGGGGTATGCGGCGCTGGTTTCGTCCGGGCTGATCGACCCCGGTGTGTGTCGATGGGGGCGCAAGCCGATGCGGTTCGGGAAGCGTCCATGGCGGGCGCCGGTCGTTGCGCTGGCTGCGCTGGACGACCCGGATCACCCGGGGGCGACCTGGGCCCGGCGCCAGCTGGTGCCCAAGGTGCTCGTCGCCAGCCAGACCCGGGTGATCGAGGCCGCTCCCGACGGTCAGGGCCGGGCCATCGGGCTCACCCCGGTGATCAGCGGGGTGCCCGACGGTATTGACCTGGCCCACCTGTTGGCCGTGCTGTGCTCCCCGGTCAGCACCCTGGCCGTCGTCAGCGCGATGGCGGGCAGTGGCCTGGGTCGAGCGGGCGTGCGGGTGTCGACCTCCGTGCTCGCCGACCTGGAGCTGCCGGTTCACCGGGAGCCGTGGGACGAGGCGGCGGCGCTGCTCGCAGGCCGGTGCTCACTGGGTTCAGGCGTCGATCCCGCAACGATGCAGGCGGTGCGCGAGCTCATGTTGAGAGCGTCGGGAATCGGCAATGGCAACGAGGTACGTGCATGGTTCGAAACTCTGGCGGGACCGCCACCGGCGAACTAGGTTCCCCGAATACGCTTCGGTGGGATCGACCACCGTTCGTTCGAAGAATCTGGAGGGCATCGGTGCGGCGTTCATCACACAGGACCGGATCCGTTCGACTGGTTGTGACGAGCCTGCTCGTGGTGGCGCTGGGTGCATGTGGGAGCGGCGAAGGCAGCGGTTCCGAGACCGCATCAGGCGACGCAGGAGAACGGTGCACATCGGGTCTTGTGGCCACAGCTACGGGGGTGCAAGGCGGAGCGTCGACCCGCGCGCAGGTTGACGTCGAGGTTCCCGACTGCTGGCCCGATGGGCGCAGCTTCACCATGGGAGCGGGATGGGAGGTCGTCGGGGTGGACACCTCCGAGGTGTTGTGTTCGGCAAAGTTCAGCTTCGACGAGGTGCCGAATGCAGGTTCGTCACACCGCTTGGACTTCGAGTTCACAAACTGCGCCGTGACGGCCGGGCGCGAGGTGTCCCTTCGAACGGACGCCCCCGACTTCTCCCTGGCGAAGACCACGCTGGTTGCAGGCGGGGAGGCGGGCACGGTCGCGACCACCAAACCGACCGCGGCCCCCAAGCCCCTGCCGCAGCGGACGGCCGTTCCGGTAGCACCGAGGTTCAACCTGGTCGAAGTTCGCACCGGCGAGCACGACGACTACAGCCGTCTGGTGTTCGAGTTCACGTCGGGTCCGCGACCCGACGTGAACGTGGGGGTGTCTGGCTCGGAACTGACCGTGCAGTTCACCGAGAACCAGATCGGAGGTGCGATGGATCAAGAAATCCTGGACACTTCCCGAATCGGTACCCCGGTGGTGGGGGAGGCGGGCACCCGGTGGACGGTGCCGGTTCCCGCCGGCGTTGTCATGACACACGAGTGGCTGGATGGGCCGAACCGGTTGGTGGTCGACCTCTCCGGTCCGACCTTCGCCTCGGCAACCGCTCCGCCTGACGAGTCCGGCGCACGGGCGACATACAACCTGGTTGAAGTTCGGACCGGCGATGAGGGCAGCAGGAATCGGGTGGTTTTCGAGTTCGCCGGACCGGTGCCGCCATGGGACGTGACCGACGACTCGGACCGCGTGGTCGTCTCCTTTGACGGCGACGTTCGCGGGCCCGCATCCACCGACTTCAAGTCGACGGTCGTGGGGTCGGTCAACCGCGATGGGGCCAACTCCTGGCTCATCGAAGGCGTTACAGCCGTCGAGGACACATCGGAACTCACTGGACCGGCGCGAGTCGTCATCGACTTCTGACCCGCCCGGGCGCAGCCATCGGCGGAGGCCCTCGGGGTCGGGACCGGTCAGCTGAGCAGCGTGTGGGCGTCCTGAAACAGTTGGACGATCAACAGGATGAACACGCCACCGCCGATCACCGAGTAGCGCCAACGCCAGGGGTGATCGCCGGCGAAGAACCTGCGTACCGAGAAGAAGATCGCCGTCATCGACACCAGCGACAACACGATGCCCAACACCGGTCCGAAGACGCCGGAGAGCCCGACGATGGGGCCGAGCAGGGGGAGCGCCACGTAGGTGATCAGGCAGCGGGTCGCCGAGATCCACATCGACTTGGCGAAGGCGTTGTTGGCGCCGAGGAGGCTCTCCCGGGGGGCGTCGGCGGGGAGGCGGAGCACCCGGCGCGCCCGAAGATCCCAGGCGGAGCGCTCGGGGGTGCCGGCGGCGAGAGCGGCCGCATCCATGGGGCACAGGGCGACGGCCTCCTCGGAACCTGCGTGCATGGGGCAGCCGGGAGCCGGGGCGGTCGTCACGGGGGGAGACTCGCTCGACGCGTGCTCCGGGGCTGACTCGACGAGATCCATCGGGGCAAGGGTACGCCTTTTGCCACGGCTAAACCCAGCGCTTCCCCAACATGCGGCCGGATGGCCCCTGGACTACCCTTCGGCTCGTCAACAGCATTTCGAGCGACCCGTTGGTGTCGGGTCCGGCAACCTGGGACGGACACCCAAGGTGCCATCCCGCCTAGCGGTGGGGATGCGGTCCACCGGGACAACCAACGTGTCCGTCGCCATGTGTGTTGCCCCGACGCCGCGGTTCACCTACCCCCGAGCGTCCATGACCACTGCCCCCACCGAGCGAACACCCGATCAGTCATCGGGCGCGCCAGCGTCACAGGATCCGTTGCCGGTCAGCGGTGCCTGGGTGCCCGGTGACCCGCCGGGCCGCCGCCGGTTTGCGCCGGTCGGGCGGGGGCGCACCCTGAAGCTCGAAGCGGGCGGCCAGCTCTCCGAGGTCACCGTCGCCTACGAAACCTGGGGACGGCTGAACGAGGCCGCCGACAACGCCGTGCTCGTGCCCCATGCGCTGACCGGTGACAGCCATGCGGCCGGTCGCGCGGGGCCGGCGCACCCGACGCCGGGATGGTGGGACGCCATGATCGGCCCCGGGCGCCCGATCGACACCGACCGCTACTTTGTGGTCTGCCCCAACGTGCTGGGCGGTAGCCAGGGCAGCACCGGGCCTGCCCACCCCGAACCGGGCACGGGTCGGCCCTACGGGTCCCGCTTTCCGTGGGTGACGATTCGTGACATGGTCCGCACCCAGGCCGACCTCGCCGACCATTTGGGCATCGAGGTGTGGCATGCGGTGGTCGGCGGCTCGATGGGGGGCATGCAGGGGCTGGAGTGGGCCGTGATGTACCCCCACCGTCTGGGACGGCTCGTCGCCATGGCGACGACGACGGCGGCCTCGGCGCAACAGATCGGCTGGTCGCTCGTCGGCAGGCGGGCGATCGCCAACGACCCGAACTTTGCCGGCGGCGACTACTACGGCCGGGCCCCGGGTTGTGGCCCCCACGCCGGACTGGCCGTGGCGCGATCGGTGGCCCAGATCACCTACCGCAGCGAGTCGGCCTACGCCGAACGGTTTGGACGGGCTCGTGTGGCGGCGCGCGGCGACCTCGACGCCGCGGTCCGCTACGACGTCGAGAGCTACCTCGACTACCACGGGGACAAGCTGTCTCGACGCTTCGACGCCAACAGCTACCTGCGTATGAACCGGGCGATGGACCTCCACGACCTTGGCCGCGGACGGGGCGGGATCGAAGCGGCGCTGCGCCGGATCACCGTACCGGTCCAGGTGATTTCGATCGACTCGGACGCGCTCTACCCTCCGTATCAGCAGCTCGACCTGTACCGGGGCCTGCGGGCGGCCGGCGGCACCGCCGGCTTCCGGTCGATCCACAGCAGCGAGGGCCACGACGGGTTTCTTCTGGCGATCGATCAGATCGGCCCGATCGTGTCGAGCTTTCTCGCCGGCGACGAACCGGCCGGTGAGCCGAACGACGACCACCCCGCCCAACCCGACCGCACCGACGAAAGAGGCCGACCGTGACCGACCATCTCGAGACGACGGCCATCCGCGCCGGCCGCTCCGCCGACGGCCGGGCGCTGGCCCCGGTGATGCACGCATCCACCACCTTCGCCCTCGAAAGCGTCGACGAGGGCCGACGCCTGGCGAGCGCACCCGGGTCGACCAACTTCTACAGCCGCTACGGCAACCCGAGCGTGGCCGCCTTCGAGGAGGCGATCGCCGAGTTGGAAGGAGCCGAGGCGGCGCGGGCGTTCGCCTCGGGCATGGGGGCGATGTCGGCGGTCGTGCTGGGCCTGTGCTCCACCGGCGATCACATCGTCACCCAAAACCGCCTGTACGCCGGCACCCAGATGCTGTTCTCGGCGGTGTGTCCCCGCTTCGGGATCGAGGTCACCGCGGTCGACGGCACCGACCCGGACGCATGGGAGGCCGCCATCCGGCCGGGCAAGACCGTGCTGTGCGTGGCGGAGACCCCGGCCAACCCCCGCCTCGACCTGGTCGACCTGCGACGTCTGGGGGCGATCGCCGGACCGATGACCGTCGTCGACTCCACCTTCGCCACGCCCCTGGCCCAGCGCCCGCTGAGCTACGGGGTCGATCTGGTGCTGCACTCGGCCACCAAGGCGCTCGCCGGTCACAACGACGCCTCGTTGGGCGTGGTGGCCGGGTCGAAGGAGCTGCTCGACTGGGTGTGGGGCTTCGCCGTGCTGCAGGGCGCCAACGCGTCGCCCTTCGATGCGGTCAACGGCCTGCGCGGCCTGCGCACGCTGGGCGTTCGGGTGGCCCGCCAGACCGAGACCGCCACCCGGCTGGCCACCGAGTTGTCGAATCACCCCAAGGTGGCCGAGGTTGTGTATCCGGGGCTGCCCGGCTTCGCACAGGCCGAACTGGCGGCCGCCCAGATGGACCTGGCCGGCGGTCTGTTGACCATCGACTTGAGCGGCGGACTCGAAGCCGGGAGGGCGTTTGTCGAGTCGACCAGGATCGCTCAGCTGGCGCCGTCGCTCGGTGGCCCGGAAACGCTGGTGACCCATCCGGCGTCGACGACCCACGTCAGCCTGTTTCCCGACGAGCTGGAAGCGGCGGGCATCCGCCCGGGCACGGTGCGCATCTCGGTGGGCCTCGAGCATCCCGACGACGTGGTCAGCGATCTGCTGAGCGCGCTCGACGCGTGCCCGAGCTGATCGAGGCGGCCGCCTACGCCAGGGCGGCCGGGCGGGCGGTGGGGGCGACCATCGTGGAGGTGATGCTGGCCGATCCCTCCTGGGTGCGGGGCGGGCTGAGCGGCGACGACCTGGCCTCGGCGCTGGTCGGTACCGAGGTCGTCGAGGTGGGGCGGTTGGGCAAAGTGGTGCTGCTCGGTACCGATGGGCCGACGTTGGCGCTGCGCTTTGGCATGACCGGGCGGCTGCTGTGGGACGACGACGCCCCGATCGACGAGCTGGTGTACGGCCCCAAACGCAGCGAGGAGGCGTGGGTGCGGTTCGCGCTGTCGCTTCAACACCCCGGCGAGGAGGTGGCGCACCGCCTGGCGGTCGAGGATGCTCGGCGCCTGGGCTCGGTCGAGCTCGATGCCGACCTGTCCGACCTGGGTCCCGACGCGGTCGGCATCCACGCCGAGCAACTCGCCGACGCCTTTGGGACGACCACGACGCCGTTGAAGGCGGCGCTGCTCGATCAGCGACGCTTGGCCGGCTTGGGCAACCTGCTCGTCGACGAGGTGCTGTGGCGGGCCGGGATGCACCCCGAGACGCCGGCCGGAACGCTGAAGGACGACGAGCTCGTACTGCTGGCCGACACGATCGCGTTGGTGGTCGCCGAGCTCTCGAAGCGTGGTGGATCCCACACCGGTGACCTTCAGCCCCAGCGGGCCCCCGACGGCGTTTGCCCTCGTGACGGTGCCCCGCTGGTGCGAGGGCGCGTCGGTGGGCGCACCACCTGGTGGTGTTCGCTGCATCAGAGACGCCCACGGTGGGGAGCGTCACCGGTTTGAGCGGCGGTTCGTGCTTGACTGGAGGGCGGCCGAGGGCCACGAGGAGCCCATTCAAGGAGTGCTGCGTGCAGCTGGAGTTGACCACCAACCAACCGGGACGCCGACGGGTGGCCCGGGCCGCCCTCATCGTGGCGGCGTGGAGCGCCATGCTGGGCCTGGGTGCCGTCGGCATCGCCGGGGCTCAGGACACGGATCCCGCTGCGACCCAACCGGCGACCACTGTGGCCGACGCCCAGGCACCCGCGGATCAGACCGTGCCGCCGGATGCGATCGCCGACGACGGCAACAGTGCCCCGACGCCCGACGACGCGGCCCAAGGCGACGAGAAGCTGCTCAACCTGATCATCATCGGACTGCTCGTGCTGGCGGCGGTGATCGCCGTGGCCACCCTGCTGTTCTGGAAGTCGACCGCACCCGAGGACGATGAGGGCAGCGACGCCGACGCCGACGCTGATGGCGACGATGCCGACTTCGACGATGCCGAGCCCGACGACGAGCCGGCTCGGCCCGACGTCCCGGCCTCGGGTCCGGCACCGATGGCCGCTGTGCGCCCATCCGACGCCCAGCTGCCCGATGACCAGGCTGCGCCGCCTGCGCAGCCGGCGCCTGGCCGCCGGGTGATGGCCAGCTTCCCGTCGTCACCGCTCGGCGAACCCGGGCATCCGGCTTCAGGGTCGTCCCCGGTCCCGCCCAAGGACCCGCCGCCGGCGCCGGTCGATGCCGCCGATCCCCTGGGTGAGCACATCAGCACCCTCGGTTCGGGAGCGTCGCCCGGGCGGCCAGAGGTTCCGCCGCCCGATGCGGTGCCGCCTACGCCCCAAGGTCGCGGCGCCTATCAGGTGCCAGCCCCCGAGGACCTGCCGCCACAACCGGACAGGCCCTTCGCAGATGCGGAGAACCGCCCACACGTCGAACGGGCCGTCGAGCGGGAGCCGACCAAGGCCCGTCGGGTTCCGCAGCCGCCTCAGCCCGTCGAGGACTCGGCGATCGTCACGACGTCCGCCCCGAAGCGGCCGCCGGCGAGCGGCGACGGACCCGGCGAGGATGAACCGCAAGTGGTGGTGCGGCGCCGTCGTCGCGACCGCCCGGCCGGCCCTTGGGGTGAGGGCGTCGGCGGTGGCCACCGGCCCGACGTTCCCCCCCTTCCACCACCCGATCCCGAAGACCGGGGATACCAGCGTGGGGTGCGGGTCGTGCGACCCGAGGAGCCCGATGGTGACGAGTCCTGACTGCGGCGAGCGATAGGAATCCGTCGAGGGTCGTGTAGTACAGTCTCAGGCCGTGCGGACGTAGCTCAGCTGGTAGAGCGCAACCTTGCCAAGGTTGAGGTCGCGAGTTCGAACCTCGTCGTCCGCTCCATGAGGTACCCCCCGGTTCTGCCGGGGGGTACCGGCGTTTTTGGGGGATATCGTTCATCGAACGAGGGGGGGCACACGATGAGATCGCACTGGGCGTGGGGGAGGGCGGCCGATGAGCCGACCATCGCCGATCAGGATGGCCTGGCCGCCATGTTGCATCGCCGGTTGGGCTGGGACGACCTGGCCCCGTCGACGGCGGTGGCGGTGCGCGATCTGGCCTTGCCAAGGCCGAGGGTGGCCGTGCCCGGCTCGCTGGCGCAGATGGCGTCGACCGACGTCCGAGACCGTGCCCAGCACGCCTACGGGCGGTCGTACCGCGACGTCGCACGTGCCCACGCCGGTCGCTTCGACCATCCGCCCGATGCGGTGCTGCGCCCATCGAGCCGGACCGAGGTGGCGTCGATACTGGGGTGGGCGGGCGACGTCGACGTGGCGGTGATCCCCTACGGCGGCGGGTCGTCGGTCTGCGGTGGCGTGGAGCCCGACGTGGGAGGCCCGGCGGTCTCGGTGGACCTGGAGGCCCTATCGGGCCTCCTGGAGCTGAACACGACCGACCGGGCGGCCCACTTCGCCGCCGGCACCTACGGCCCCGCCGTCAACGAGGCGCTGCGCCCTCACGGTCTGACCTTGCGGCACTTCCCCCAGAGCTTCGAGTTTTCAACGGTCGGCGGATGGGTGGCCACCCGGGCCGGCGGCCACTTCGCCACCGGACCCACCCACATCGATGATTTCGTCGAATCGATCACGATGGAGACGCCCGCTGGGCCATGGGAGAGCCGTCGCCTACCCGGCAGCGGGGCCGGGCCGTCGCCCGACCGGCTGGTGCTCGGATCGGAGGGCTCGCTGGGCATCATCTGCGACGCCTGGCTGCGTGTGCAGCCCCGACCGGCGTACCGGGCGTCGGCCTCGGTGGGTTTCGCCGCCATGACCGACGCCGTCGACGCGCTGCGGGCGCTGGCTCAAAGCGGGCTCTGGCCCAGCAACTGCCGCCTGCTCGATCCGGTGGAGGCGCTGCTGGCCAGCACCGACGTTCCTGGCGGCACCGGCGCCGTCCTGATCGTTGGGTTCGAGGGCGCCGATCATCCGCTGGACCAACCGCTGCACCGTGCGCTGGCGCTGTGCCGGGACTTTTCCGGGGTCGTGGACGACGAGGGGGTCTCGATCCGCCACGACCCCGCCGTTCCCGACGCCGAGGGGGCGTCCTCCGGGCGGGCCGGCGCCGAGGAGGCGTGGCGCTCATCGTTCCTGCGGGCGCCCTATCGGCGCGATGCGTTGATCGCCCTGGGAGCGGTGATCGAGACCTTCGAGACCGCCTGCCTGTGGAGCCGCTTCGCCGAGACCGATGCGGCGCTGCGCGCCGGGCTTCAGGCCGCCATGGCCGAGGCGGGGCTCGATGGCATCGTGTCGATGCGGATCACCCACGCCTACCCGGACGGTTTGGCGCCCTACTACACGGTGCTCGCCCGACCGATCGGCGACCGGCCGACGAGCGCGTCCGAGCGGGTGGACCGCTGGGACATCGTCAAAGCGGCCTCGATGGAGGTGATCGATGCGCAGCGGGCGACCGCAACGCACCATCACGCCATCGGCCGCGATCACCGCCCCGCCTACGACCGGCAACGGCCGCAACTGTTCGCGGAGGCGTTGGCTGCGGTCAAGGGACGCCTCGACCCGAACGGCGTCATGAATCCCGGAGTGTTGATTGGTCCGGCGTAGCAGGTACGATGCTGGCTCGTGGCCACGTGGCCGAGTGGTTAGGCAGAGGCCTGCAAAGCCTTGTACACCGGTTCGAATCCGGTCGTGGCCTCGGTTGGGGCCGGACCTGTCAGGGTCCGGCCCCGCTTCGCGTTCGGCGTTCCCCTGAGCGGGGACCTCGAGTGACTACCTTGGTTGGTCAGGTCGAGGTGACACCGAGGAGGACCGATGGCGAGTAACGACGAGGCCACCAACGCGAACGGCGGCGATCAACCGTCCCCGGACGAGGCGAGCGACACCTCGACGGTCGGTGAGGCCGGCCGAACGGAACCGAGCGACCCAGCCCCGGAGCACCAGGAGGCATCACCCCAGCCCCAGCCCCAGCCCGAGCCCGAGGTGCCGGCAGAGGCCCCGGCAGAGGCCTCGGCTGAGGCCCGGCCTGCGAGCCAGCCGCCGCCCTACGTGCCACCGACCGCGCAAGAACCCCAGGTCCAAGCGGGGGGCCAAGCCCAACCCGGAGCGCCCGCATGGTCGGACCTCTCGCCGGCCGGGGACGACCAGTCGGGGGCCGCACCTCAGTCCTGGGATCAGCAGGCGACCCAGCAGTGGCAGCAGCCGACGGCTCCGCCGCCCTCCGGCCCCCAGGCCCCGCCGGCCGGCAGCTGGACCGTGCCCGGCTCACCGCCCACGATGCAACAGCCGATCTTCCAGCAGCCGCCGGTGGAGCAACAGCCGGCGGGACCGCCCCAGCAGCAGTACCAGCAGCCCCAACAGCAGTACCAGCCCCAGCAGTACCAGCAGCCCCAACAGCAGTACCAGCCCCAGCAGTATCAGCAGCCCTACGGGGTACCTCAGCAGCCGGCCGCGCCGACCGGGCCAACCCGGGGTGGCGGGCCGATGGCCCTCTTCGGGGGCCTGTTGTTGTTGCTCGGCGGTGTGGCGCTGATCGTCGGCAGCTTTCTCGATTGGGGCGAGGGGCTCGTCGGGGGCCAGCGGGTGGTCCTCACCGGGTTCAAGAATGCCCAGGACAAACTCTGGGGGGCCCCTGGCACATTGGCGGCGGGAGCGGTGCTCGTCATCGCCGGTGTGCTGTACCTCGCCTCGATGAAGAGCGGCGTCGGTGCACTGAAGCGCACGCTGGCGCTGGTCGGGTCGCTCGCCGGCCTGGGATGGGTGGTGTACCTGCTCGTGTCCCTGCAACTCGATGAGGCCAACGCGCTCATCGGGCTGTGGTTGTGCTTGGCGGGTGCCGTGCTCGGCCTGGTCGGCACGTTCCTGGGTCGGGGCAAGAAGCAGGCATCCCGCCCGAAAAACTGATCCCTGGGATCATGGGTACTGCGGCGGTGCGGTAAGGTTGAGCCTTCACGGGCCGTTGGCGCAGTTGGCTAGCGCACCTGCATGACGCGCAGGGGGTCACAGGTTCGAATCCTGTACGGCCCACCCGAGAGATCGCCGCCCGCCTCAGCCGAGGCGGGCGGCGACGCGTTCGACCTCGGTGGCGAAGCGGCCCGTCGGCGCAGCGCCGGCGACCACCCGCGCCTCATCCCACGAGTCCACGTCGGTGAGCGATTCGACCAGCTCCACCCGGTGTCCCCGCTCGATCAACCGCTCCAGCTGGAGGGCGCCCGTGTTGGCGTCACTCATCGGGACACCCTCGAAGTCCTCTGGCCCGCCCGCAGAGAGGGCGACGATCCAGAACCCGCCGTCGTTGGCCATGCCCAGCACCCCGACGCCGGGTGCGGAGACCACGGCGGCACCGGCCCGGGCCACGACGGCCGGATCGAGTTGCGGGGTGTCCATGCCGACGAGCACCGCCGGCCCACCGGCGGCGGCAAAAGCGGCTCCAAGGCGACGGTCCAGGCCACCGTCGCACTGGGGCACCACCTCCCAGCCGTCGGGAACCCAGCCCCCCGGGTCGCCGTCGAGCACGAGCAGGTGCCGGGTGGCATCCACGTCGGCGGCGGCGTGCAGGGTGTCGAGTACGGCGGCCATCGCCAGCGCTGCCGCCTGCTCGGGGGTGCACGGCGGGCACAGGCGGGTCTTCACCCGACCGGGTACTGGGGCCTTGGCCAACACGATGACGGTCAGGTCGCGCTCAGCCACGGGCGAGGACCCGGCTCATGTCGGATACTGCGGTCATCGTGCCTCGGATCGTCCCGGTGACCTTGGATCGCCCCGCCCTCGCCAGATACCGCACCGCCACCTCCTCGATGTCCCAGCCTGCCTCGGCGGCGAGCAACACCATCTCGAGGGGCCAGCCGGATCGTCGATCGGCGATCCCCAGCGCCAGGAGGTCCCGGCGGCGGGCGGCCCGCATCGGACCCAGGTCGGTGAGGTCGACGTCGGCACGTCGACGCAACTCCCAGGCGAGGAACCGGTTGGCCACCCGGGCGTGCAGCGGCCAGGCCGACCGGCCTTCGGGCGTACGCGCCCCGAGGACGAGGTCGGCTCGGCCTTCCAGCACCGGCTGGGTGACCTTCGGCAGGTCGGCGGGGTCGAAGCTGGCGTCGGCGTCCATGAACGCCACCACCGGTGCGGTGGCGGCGCTCAGCCCGGCGAAACAGGCGGCGCCAAACCCCTTGGTCGGCTCTCGCACGACGAGTGCACCGCCCGCCTCCGCCGCCTCGGCGGTGCCATCGGTCGAACCGTTGTCGACCACGATCGCCCGGTGGCCGCTTGGGAGCCGGGGGAGCAGCCAGCGGACGCCCTCCACCTCGTCCAGGGCGGGCAGGACGACATCGACGGCGATGGCGTCGTTTGGTGGTGCGGGCGATGCGGCGTCCAAGCTGACACACGGTAGGCGACCGAAACACCGGGACCTACCCGACGAAGTCGTGACACGGGAGATCGGGACATGGGAGGACGGGCATGAACGTGCTGGTGACCGGCGGGGCCGGGTTCATCGGCTCCCACATCGTCGATCAGCTGATCGAGGCGGGCCACCGGGTGGTGGTGATCGACAACCTCGGTCCGGCCGCCCACGATGGCGCCCCCGACTGGCTCAACCCCGAGGCGGAGTGGCGCTGGGCCGACGTCGCCGATCCGGCCACCTGGCACGGGATGCTCGACGGCCTCGATGCGGTGAGTCATCAGGCGGCCAAGGTGGGCCTGGGCGTCGACCTCACCGACGCTCCGGCCTACGTCACCAACAACGACCTGGGCACCGCCGTCATGCTCGGGGCGATGTCGGCTGCGGGCTGGTCGGGCCGCATCGTGTTGGCCTCGTCGATGGTGGTCTACGGCGAGGGGCGCTACCGCTGTGAGTCCGACGGCGTCGTCGTGCCGCTGGCCCGGCGCAGCGCCGACCTGGAGGCCGGGCGCTGGGAGCCCCGGTGTCCGCTTTGCGGAAGCGAGCTGTCGACCGAACTGGTGCCCGAGGACGCCCCGCTCGACCCGCGCAACGTCTACGCGACGACCAAGCTGGCCCAGGAACACCTGTGCGCGACGGCCGAGGCCGAGCTGGGGGTGGTGACGACCTCGCTGCGCTATCACAACGTCTATGGGCCCCGGATGCCCCGCGACACGCCCTACGCCGGCGTGGCGTCCATCTTTCGCTCCCAGCTCGAGGCGGGCACCTGCCCCCAGGTGTTCGAGGACGGGGGGCAGCGGCGGGACTTTGTCCACGTTGCCGACGTGGCCGCCGCCAACGTCGCCGGCCTCGAGCGCTCGGAGCCCTACCGAGGGGCGCTCAACATCGCCTCGGGTCGGCCGATCACCCTGCTCGGGATGGCGTCGGCGATGGCGGTTGAGGACGGGCGGGGCCTGGAACCCGAGGTGGTCGGGCGCTACCGGGCCGGCGACGTGCGCCACGTCACCGCCGATCCGGCGCTAGCCAGCGAGGCATTGGGCTTCCGCGCGCGGGTGGCGCCCGAGGTTGGCCTGGCCGAGTTCGTCCATGCCCCGTTGCGGCGTCCCCCAGCCCAGGTGTAAGACCCGGTGACGACGGATCCGATCGACGATCAGCCGGCCCGCTGGTCCCCGTGGCGCGTGGCCTCGGGGCTGGCGATCCTCGTCGTCGGGGTTGGTCTGCTCTGGGTGATGGGGGCCTGGCAGCAACACATCTGGGACTCGGGCGGAACGATCATGCTCGGCGCCGCACCGCTCTTCGGCCTGTGGGAGACCGACTGGGCCCCGGAGCTGATCGTTGCGGCACTGCTCGGCGGCGCGCTGGTCGTCTGGTGGCCGAGGCTGACGCGCACCCTGAGCTGGGTGGGGCTGCTCGCCGGTTCCTGGCTGGTCAGCCTGGGATGGACCCTGGCGATCAACCTGCCCGGCGGATGGACGGGCCTCGGCGCACCGTTGGACGACCCCCATGAATACCTCGCTGCCGTGCGGAACTCGCCGACCGACCCGCTCGTGTTCATCGGCCGGTTCGTCGACGAGCTGCGCGTCTATCCCATCCATGTGCAGGGCCACCCGCCCGGGCCCGTGCTCGGCCTGGAAGCGTTGGATCGAATCGGCATCCGCGGGGCGAGCGGCACGGCGCTGGTGCTGGTGGGCGTGGCATGCCTGGCCAGCCCGCTGGTGCTGATCGCCGTGCGGGCGCTGGCCACCGAGCGGGAGGCCCGACGGGCGGCCGTGTTCGTCGGGTTGACGCCGTCGGTGCTGTGGGTGGCCACGTCGATGGACGCCGTGTTTGCCGCGGTGGCGGTGGCCTCGGGCACAGCGCTGGCGTTGGCGGCGGTGCGCAGCGGCGCCTGGCCGCGTTCGGGGGAAGGACGCTGCGTTGCGCCGGGAGAGGGTGGGGCTCGACCGACTTGGGCGGGTGGTGCGATGGCCGCCCTCGGAGGGACGTTCGCCGGGTTGCTCGTGTTGGGCACCTACGGGGCACCGCTGTTTCTCGTCCCGCCCGGGCTGTGCCTGGCGTTGTTGGCGTGGCGACGCCGGTGGGCACCGGCCGGCCTGGCGGTGCTGGGGGCGGTGGTGCCGGTGGCGCTGATGGCGTGGGCCGGCTTCTGGTTGCTCGACGGTCTTCGGGTGACGGTGACCGCCTACCACGAGGGCATCGCCTCGCTGAGGCCCGGCGGCTTCTTTCGCTTGTCCAACCTCTTGGCGCTGGCGATCGCGGTGGGGCCGGTGGTCCTGGTGTCGCTTCCGGGTCGTCGCCGCGCCGGTGCCTGGATCCTGGTCGGAGGGGTGCTCGCCGGGTTGGCCGCCGCCGAGGTGTCCGGGTTGTCCAAGGGCGAGGTCGAGCGCATCTGGCTGCCGTTCGTTCCCTGGCTGACCGTGGCGGCCGCCGCCATCCCGATCCGCTGGCAGCGCCCGGCGCTGGCGGCGCAGCTGGCCTCGGGGATTGTGCTGGCTGTGACGTTTGCGTCGCCCTGGTAAGCACCGCCCTGGTAAGAATGACTGCGGTGAGCCACCACCCCGATCACGCGGATCACGACCCGGACGACCCGGACTTCGTCTACGACGAGTTTGCGTTCTTCGACGAGAACCGCGCCGAGTACGACCTGGGCGGCCCCGAGGTTCCCAACGTGACCCGTCACCGGGTCGATGTTGGCGGCGGCGAGCCCCCGCTGTCGTATCTCCGCTGGGGGAGCGGCCCCCCGCAGTGGGTGTTTCTGCACGGTGGCGCCCAGAACGCCCACACCTGGGACACGGTGTTGCTCGCCCTGTCCGATCCGGCGCTCACGCCGGTGCTGGGCACCGATCCCACCGTCGATGCGGTGGCCTTCGACCTGCCCGGGCACGGCTCATCGGGTTGGCGCAGCGACGGTCGTTACGATCCGGCCACCTCGGCGGCCACGATCGGTGCCGCACTCGACCGCCTCGGGTTTGTTCCCGAGGCGCTGGTCGGGATGTCCCTCGGTGGTCTGACCGCCCTCGCGCTTGCCGCCGCTCGTCCCTCGTGTTGTCGCCGACTGGCGCTCGTCGACATCACCCCCGGCGTGACCCGGGACAAGGCCGCCGACGTGCACGCCTTCATCGAGGGCCCGCAGTCGTTCCCCAGCTTCGCCGAGATCTTCGCCCGCACCACCGAGTTCAACCCGACGCGCAGCGCGTCCTCACTGCGTCGGGGAATCCTGCACAACGCCCATCGCCAAGAGGACCGGTCGTGGGTGTGGAACTACGACCGGCGCCCGATGGGCCAGCGCAGCGACGACGCCCACGAGGACCTGTGGCGGGCGGTCTCGGCGTTGGAGATGCCGACCCTGCTCGTGCGCGGAGCGACCTCGCCGGTGGTCGACGATGAGGACGAGGCGGAGTTTCTGCGCCGTCAGCCCGACGGTTGGGTGACGTCGGTCGCCGATGCAGGCCATTCGGTGCAGGGCGATCGGCCCCGAGAGCTGGCGTCGCTGCTCACCACGTTCTCGGTCGGCAACGAGATGCCCTCACACATCGAGTGAGCGCAGCGACTTCGCCACCCGCCGACCGGCCTGGGTGAGGTGGCGCTCCACCTCCTGGAGGTCCGATCGGATCGGGTCCTCGTCGTCGGAGCCTCGGGCGTCGGCCAGGTTGACGACCCTCGCGGTGAGCTCGTCCAGTGCGGTGGACAGGGCGGACAGCTCGGCGACGATGCTCATCGGCCTGTTATAGCCTGCGCGCTCGTGCTGAACGTTCTCGACCGTCGCGGGGCACCCGACCCCACCTCCGACCTTCCCCGTCCCGACCTGGCGGGCGATGAGCCGCTGACGGTGGTGCGCGACCTGATCGCCAGGGTCCGCTCCGAGGGCGACGCCGCCCTCATCGAGCTCACCGCCCGCTTCGACGGTGCGCAGCTCGAGGCCCTGCGGGTGAGCGACGAGCAGATCGATCGCGCCTGGGAGGCGACCGATCCGGCGGTTCGGGGGGCGCTGCAACGGGCGGTCGACTCGATCGCCGCCTACCACCGCCACCAGCTGCGCGCTCCGAGCGAGTTCGTCAACCCGACGACCGGGGTGAGGATCATGTCCTCGTACTCCCCGGTGACGCGGGCCGGCTGTTATGTGCCCGGCGGCCGAGCGGCCTACCCCTCGACGGTGATCCACACCGTCGTGCCGGCGTTGGTCGCCGGGGTCGACCAGGTGGCGGTGTGCGTGCCGCCCGCCGGGCCGGACGGGGTGACCCCGGTGACCCTGGCGGCGGCCCGGGCGGCGGGGGTCGAGGAGGTCTACGCCGTCGGTGGGGCCCAAGCGATCGCTGCGCTGGCGTACGGGACCGAATCGATCCCGGCGGTCGACGTCATCTGCGGGCCCGGCAATCGTTTCGTCGCGCTGGCCAAACGCGAGGTCGCCGGGCAGGTCGGCGTGCCCAGCGCCTTTGCCGGCCCCTCCGAGGTGGTGGTCATCGCCGATGGCAGCGTGCCCGCTGGGGATTCGGCGGCCGACGTCATCCTCCAGGCCGAACACGGGCCCGACGGGCTGGCCTGGCTGATCACCTGGGACGCCGACGTCGCCGCTGCGATCAACGTCGAGATCGCTGCCCAGGTGGCTCGGGCCCCCCGCCGGGCCGACATCGAGGCGACGCTGGCCAGCGCCGGGCACGCGGTGCTCGTCGACGACCTCGACGGCGCCCTGGCGGTCAGCGACCACATCGCCCCCGAGCACCTCGAACTGCACCTCGCCGACGCCCAGGCGGTTGCGGCGCGGGTGCGCAACGCGGGCGCCGTGTTCTGCGGACGATTCAGCCCGGCCTCGGTCGGCGACTACGTCGCCGGCCCCTCCCACGTGCTGCCGACCAGCGGCACCGCCCGGTTCTCCTCGGCGCTCACCGTCGACGACTTTCTGCGCCAGCACCACACGGTCACCCTCGACCGGGACGCGCTCGAACGACTCGGCGACGACGTGATCGCCCTCGCCGAAGCGGAGGGCCTGATCGCCCACGCCCAATCGGTGCGCCAGCGGGGGATCGGCCGATGAGCCTCATCCGTCCGGCGGTGCGCGACGACGTCGCGCTCATCCCCGGCTACCACTCGCCCCAGCTCGATGTTGCGGTGCGGCTGAACACCAACGAGGCACCCGAGCCGCCCCCGGCCGACTTCGGCCCTCGCCTGGCCGAGGCGCTGGCGGGCGCCGATTGGAACCGCTATCCCGACCGGGGCGCCGAGGCGCTGCGTACCCGGATCGCCGAGGTGGAGGGGACGACGCCCGACCGGGTGTTCGCCGCCAACGGGTCGAACGAGGTCCTGCAGAGCCTGGCGCTGGCCTACGGCGGGGCCGGGCGCCGCGCGCTGACGTTCGAGCCCACCTACGCGCTGCACAGCCACATCTGCCGGGTGACCGGCACCGAGGTCGTCAGCGAGCCTCGGGCCGAGGACTTCACCCTCGCGCCCGACACGGTCGGCGAGGCCATCGCCCGCCATCGCCCGGCCCTGGTGTTTCTCTGCAACCCCAACAACCCGACCGGCGTCGCCGAGGATCCCGACACGGTGCGGGCCGCCCTGGAGGCGTGCGGTGAGACCGGCACGCTGCTGGTCGTCGACGAGGCCTATGGGCAGTTCGCCCCCTGGTCGGCGATCGAGCTCGTGCGCGGGGTCGACGATGCCGACGCAGTACCGATGGTCGTCACCCGCACCTTCTCCAAGACCTGGTCGATGGCGGCGGTGCGCCTCGGTTACCTGCTGGGCCCCACCTGGCTGATCGAGGATCTCGAGCGGGTGGCCCTGCCGTACCACCTCGACGTGATGACCCAGGCCGCCGGCGAGCTGGCCTTGGACTACGTCGGCGAGATGGACCGGCGGGTGTCGCGCATCACCGAGCAGCGAGGTTGGATCGAGGCCCGGCTCGCGGAGCTGCCGGTGCGCACCTGGCCGTCCTCGGCCAACTTCTTGTTGTTCCGGCCCGACGACGGCTCGGGCGAGGAGGTGTGGCAGGCGCTGGTCGACCGGGGAGTGCTCGTACGCAACTGCGCATCGTGGCCAGGGCTGGAGGGCTGCCTGCGGGTCACGGTCGGAACACCCGAGGAGAACCGGGTGTTTATCGATGCCCTCGGCTTGGTACTGAACGTCGGGTAGCCGCCGCTAGGATCGGCGGTCGACGCTCACTGCCCGGAGGAACGATGACCAAAACCCAGGACGCAGCCGACGACGTTCGCAGCACCGTTGCCAACACGGGCGCGCATGCGTCCCGTGCGGCGGCGAAGGCCAAGGACGCCGCCGCCGAACAGGCCCATGAAGGCGCCCAGAGCGCCAAGCGGCTCTATGACGTGCTGAAGGCGCAGGCCGGTGAGGTGGCCGGGTCGGCTCGCGAGGAGCTGGGCGAGACGCTCGAGGAGACCAAGACGATGGCCGCCAAGCTGGCGGACGCTGCCCGCGAGGAACTCTCCGACTTGGCCGACGCCGGCCTGAAGAGTGCCCACCGGGTGGTCGAGGTCGCCCGCGTCGAAGGCGGCGACGTTGCCGGTGCAGCCGGTGAGCGGGGTCAAAAAGTGGCCAAGCAAAGCCGCAATTCCCGCAAGAAGGCGGCCAAGGCCGCGAAGGCCGAGCAGCAGAAGCTGTCGCGCAAGGCCGCCAAGCGCAACAAGGCGACCTCCGACGAGGTGCGCGCCGAGCTGCAGGCGCTGGCCCAGGACACCCTCGATGGTTCGAAGAAGGCGAGCAAGTCGCTGAAGGAAGCCGCTCGGGCAGAGGCCGACTCGGTGGCCAAGTCGTCCCGGAAGGCCCGCAAGCAGGCGAAGACGTTGATGGCCGATGCGCTGTCCAGCGCCAAGGCCGAGGCCGAGGCGGCCAAGGTGAAGGGCCGCAAGGCGCGGAAGCGGGCCAAGGCCGACGCCAAGGCGGCCGTCGAACGAGCCCGCCAGGATGCCGTCGACGGCGCGGTGGCGCTGAGGCTCGCCGGCGAGGAGCGGGCACACGACCTGCGCGACGCCGCCCAGGATGCCAGCCGTCGCAGCCGCAAGAAGGCGAACAAGGCGGCCAAGCGTCTCCAGGGCGCATCCGAGGCTCAGGCCGAGGCGCTGCTCGAGTCGGCGAACGTGACGGGCCGCAAGGCACGCAAGAACCTCGATCAGGCGGTCGAGCGCGCCCGCTCGGCCCGCCCCGATGGCAGCGGCCGCGCCGGCGAGTTGATCGACCGACTGGGCTAGCTCGGTCAGCTGGTCGGCCGGTTGGAGGCCACCCCGCAGATCACCTGACGGTGCAGACACGAGCGGATCTCGCCGGCGAGCGTGTCGGGGTCCCAGGCGTTGAAGAAGTCGGCGTGGGCCGTCCCGGTGTCCCCGGATGCGAGCAGCAGTTCGTGGCCCGGTCCGCTGATCGGGTAGGTGTAGGCCAACATCAGCTCGGGCACCGGTACGGGATGGGTGTCGGGGCACAGCCCGCCCACCGATCGGGACATGTGGCTGCGGTGGTCGTCCGAGTCGGTATCGGTCCCGTTCCAGCAGTCGGGAAACACCACCTCCAGGCGGAGGTTGCGCCCCGGCGGACATTCGGGCGCCGTCGCCTGGCGCTCGCCGCCGGTGCCGCAACTCCAGCGGGCCACCTCCGGCGGTTGGGCGTTCTTGGTGTGGTCGCCCGACACGATCTTCAGCCCGTGCGGATAGGTCTCGATGGTGGTCGGGTCGACCATCGGGCCCGGCCGGTAGTAGGCGTCGGCCTTGTCGGGGACGACCGGCTGGCGATGGTCGTACAGCGTCGGTGCCCAGTAGCTGGCCCGATCCTGTTGGTTGCGACAGGTCGTCCCCGCTCGGTCGAGGGACTGAACGGTGGACGATGCCTCGGCCGAGTCGTTGCCGACGAAGGTGTGGTTGTGGGAGCGACCGGGTGCGTCCGGCCAGACGATCGGGTCGTCGGGGGCGAAGTGGCTGAACGTGCATTCGACCAGAAACTGGGGGACCCGTCCTTGTGGGCCGGTCCGCTTGGCCAGCGCTTCGGCCCGCGCTGCATCGTCACCGCCGCCGCCGCCGCAGGACGCCGCAACGCCGATCAGCGCGCACAGCGCTCCCGTCAGGGCCAACCGGCCCGCCCGCCTCACGAAACGGGCTTCTCGGGCACCTCGATGCTGGCCAGGTCCACCTTGGGCGGCATGTTGGTGGCCGGTTCGGCAGGCGCGGTGGCGGCGTCGGGCATGTTCTCCTGCTCGGGCGGCTCGGGGGAGTCCCGGTAGTCCTTGGGCTCGGGCTGGTCGCCCTGCTCGGCCAGCCAGCTCACCACATCCAGCTCGTCGACGTCCCAGCCCTTGGCGGCCACCTCGCCCACCTGGTCGCCGTCGCAGGGCGCCAGCGATTCGAGGTCCTTGGGCCGGCTGGTGGTGGCCTCGTTGTTCGACCAGCAGTTGCCCAGTTCGGAGAGGTCGGTGTCGACCGAACCGATGCCCAGGTCGGCGATGCCCGACCCGGAGACGACGTTGTCGCGCACGATGTTCTCCTGCGGGTTCCACAGCAACGGGTTCTCGACGTCCTCGGGTGCGGTCGCCGGCTTGGCCTTCTGCTCGTCGCAGGGCTGCTCCCAGTCGGAGGCCTCCGGCATGTTGTCGTTGGCGTCCTCCTCGAGGAACGGCACCAGCCCGATGCCGGTGCGTGTGTGGTCCCACACCCGGTTGCGTTCGATCGTGTTGCGCACCCCGCCCGGGACGACGATGCCGTTGCCCATCGCCAGCAGCGCCACGTCGATGGCCGGGGTGTCGCCGTTGTTGTTCGAGTACACCAGATTGCCGACCACCGAGGTCTCCCGCTCGGGGTAGCACAGCTCGTAGCTGCCCGAGTTGGGCACGATGCCGGCCCGGTTGTTGCGGAAGACCGAGTTGACGACCGCCAGGTTGCCCCCGGAGTTGGTGCCCGAATACCCGAGCCCGTTGTTCTCTGAGACGAAATCGTCGATCACCGCGTTGCACGGGTAGCACTGCCCGATGTACACGCCGGCATCGGGGCTGCCCGACCCGTAGCTGTGCTCGAGCAACCCGTTGACCGAGTCGAAGGCGTAGATGCCGTAGTCGCCGTTGCGGTAGGTGGTGAGGTAGCTGCCCCGGTACCCGTCGACGCCGGTCCAGAAGAACCCGTTGGTCGTGTAGTTGCGTGCGGTCAGGTTTTCGACGGCGACGCCCTTGGCCGACAGCACCCGGATGCCGTTCTCCAGCTTGAACTGGCCGTCGAGGATCGTCGTGTTGCGATCTGCACCCCGGATGGTGAGGCGGTCGGTCTCGACGTCGACCGCCTCGTTGTAGGTGCCCTCGCCGATCATGATCATGTCGCCCGGCTTGGCCGCGTCGACCGCCGCCTGGATCGTCTGGTGGTCCTCGGGCACCGAGATGGTCGTGCCCGAGGCGCCCTGATCCCCATCCGATTGGTCGGTCTCAGAGGCGGAGTCCGTGTCCTCGGAGTCACCTCCGCAGGCCGAGGCCAACAGCGCGAACGCGAAGAGCACCCCCAGCAAGCGGGTGAGCGTGTGTGGTCTGGTCATCATTCCCCAAGGGAAGTGTCCTGTTGAGCGATTGGGTTCAGCCCTCGACCACGTCGGTGGCCGAGTCGGCGTCGACCACGACGACCGTGCCCCGCATCGAGCCGGCGGTGGCGGTGGCGTGCAGCGAGCAGAAGTAGCGGTAGGCGCCGGGGGTCGGGAACGTGGCCGAGTACTCGTCACCCGGGGCGAAGTCGGCGGTCTCCACGCCGAAACCAGCGTCGTCCGACCCTTGGTTGTCGGGGTTCTCGATCACGTTGTGGTCGTTGCGGCCGTCGTTGCTCCACACCACCTCGGTGTCGGTCACCACCTTCAACGCCTCGGGTCGGTAGATGTTGTCGAGCGCCGACACCCGAACCGAGCCGCTGTAGGCGGGCCCGGGCACCTCGGGCGCCCCGGCGGTGACGTCGTCGTCGGCACACGCACCGGTGGCGATCGTCATCGTGCCGACCATGAATAACGAGGCCAGTCGGATGCCGCTCCAACGCCTGTGTGATCCCACGATCGCCCCCTAGCGCCGGTCCGAGAGCGCACATCATGGCTCGAAACCGGAATCCGGTTCCACCCAAGCCAGCCTCGGGGGGCAGACTGGCCCCATGACTTCTGATCGACCGGAGGGCCGCACGGGCACCAGGCGGCGCACCACCGCCGAGACCGACATCGCGATCGCGATCGACCTGGACGGCGCCGGCACCGTCGAGGTGTCGACCGGGTTGCCGTTCTTCGACCACATGCTCGACCAGATCGGCCGCCACGGCGGGTTCGACCTCGAGGTGAAGGCGACCGGTGACCTGCACGTCGACAGCCACCACACCGTCGAGGACGTGGGGATCGCCCTGGGCGAGGCCTTCCGGGACGCGCTGGGCGACAAGGCCGGCGTTCGGCGCTTCGCCAGCGGGCTCTACCCCCTCGACGAGGCGTTGATCGAGGTGGCCCTCGACCTCTCGGGCCGACCCTTCGTGGTGGTCGACCTGCCGGTCAACGAGGCGTTGCCGCTGGGTAACCCGCCGTTCAACCCCCAGATGGCCGAGCACTTCCTCGTCAGCTTCGCCACGTCGGCGGCGATCACGCTGCACGTCACCAAGCGGGCGGGTACCAACACCCACCACCTGATCGAAGCCACGTTCAAGGGGCTTGCCCGCACCCTGCGCGACGCGGTGCGGGTCGATGGGGAAGGTGTGCCCTCGACCAAGGGCACCCTGTCGCCCCCGACTCGGTGAACACTCCAAAGATCGCCGTGATCGACTACGGGATCGGCAACCTGCGCTCGGCGGAAAAGGCCCTGCAACACCTTGGCGCAGATGCGGCGCTCGTCAGTGACCCCGACGTGATCGAGGGCGCCGCAGCCGCAGTGCTGCCCGGGGTTGGTGCCTTCGGTGCCTGCATGGACGCGCTCGACGCCTCAGGGTTGGCCGGAACCGCTCGCAGCTTCGCAGCCTCCGGCCGGCCGTTTCTGGGCATCTGCGTCGGGATGCAACTGCTCTACGACGCCAGCGATGAGTCGCCGGGCCGCCCCGGGCTGGGGGTGCTCGAGGGCACCGTCCGTCGGCTGCCCGACGGGGTGAAGCACCCCCAAATGCAGTGGAATCGGCTCGAGGCCACCGAGCCCACCCACCGCCTGCTCGCAGGGGTCGAGGACGCCTGGATGTACTTCGTTCACTCGTTTGCCGCCCCGATGGACGACACGGTGATCGCCACCTGCGAGTACGGCGGCCCGGGGGTGGCCGCCGTCGCCAGCGACAACGTGTGGGCGGTCCAGTTCCATCCGGAGAAGTCGGGCCTCGTCGGGCTCGATCTTCTCGACAACTTCGTCACCAGTGTCCAGGAGAGCCAATGAAGACCGCCCGCGTGATCCCATGCCTCGACGTCGACGCAGGACGCGTCGTCAAGGGGGTGAACTTCGTCGGCCTGCGCGACGCCGGCGACCCGGTCGAGCTGGCCGCCCGTTACGACGCGGAGGGCGCCGACGAGCTGGTGTTCCTCGACATCACCGCCTCGTCCGATCAGCGCGAGACGATCGTCGACGTGGTGGCGCGCACCGCCGAGGTGGTGTTCATCCCGTTCACGATCGGCGGCGGCATCCGGTCGGTCGACGACGCCCGACGCCTGCTGCGGGCAGGGGCCGACAAGGTGTCGATCAACTCGGCTGCGGTGGAGAACCCCGGGCTGATCGGTGCGCTGGCGGCCGAGTTCGGTAGCCAGTGCGTGGTCGTCTCGATCGACGCCCGCCGGGGCGATGCTCCCAGCGGCTACGAGGTGGTGATCCACGGCGGGCGAACCACGACCGGCCTCGATGCGCTGGAGTGGGCCGCCCGGGTCGTCGAGCTGGGTGCCGGCGAGATCATGTTGACCTCGATGGACCGAGACGGCACCCGCGACGGTTTTGACCTGGAGATGACCGCCGCCGTTGCGGGCACAGTCGCCGTTCCGTTGATTGCGTCCGGCGGGGCCGGCGGCCTTGACCACCTGGTCGAGGGCATCACCGAGGGCCACGCAGACGCGGTGCTGGCCGCCTCGATCTTTCACTTTGGCGAGCACACGATCGGGGAGGCCAAAGCGCACCTGGCTGCGGCCGGCGTGGACGTCCGCCCCGGGCCGTCCGCCCCGGGGAGCGAGGCTCCCTAGCCCCTTGCGCCGACGGTGCTACCGTCGCCGCAAAGGCCGCCGGAGGCGGCTCATATGTGAACGCTGCCAGCTTTGATTGGTTGGGTGTTCCCGCAGACGGGTAGACCTGGTTCACCGCACTTTCAAGGGGAATACATGTCGCTCGATGTGGCCACACCACAAATCGTTCACGACGTCACCATCCGGCTGGCCGGGGACTCCGGTGATGGCATGCAGCTCACCGGGGACCGGTTCACCGCCCTGGCGGCGCTGGCCGGCAACGACCTGGCGACGCTGCCGGACTTCCCGGCGGAGATCCGAGCTCCGGCGGGCACCCTGCCGGGCGTCTCCGCCTTCCAGGTGCGCATCGCCGATCGGGAGGTGACCACCCCCGGGGACGACGCCGCCGTGCTGGTGGCGATGAACCCTGCGGCGTTGCGCAGCGAGCTGGCCCGACTCGCCAAGGGCGGCACCCTCATCCTCAACGGCGACGGGTTCGACGAGCGCAGCCTGGCCAAGGCCGGCTACGACGCCGACCCGCGCGGCACCGCCGAACTCGACGCCTACGAGGTCATCGACGTGCCGATGACCAGCCTCACCAAGCTGGCGGTGAAGGGCACCGGCGTCTCGGGCCGCCACGCAGGACGGTCGAAGAACTTCTTCGCCCTCGGGATCCTCGCCTGGATGTACACCCGCGACACCGAGGCGGTCAACGCCTGGATCGACGAGAAGTTCAGCGGTGACGACGCGGTGCGCCAGGCCAACCGCCGGGCACTCAGCGCCGGCCACGCATTCGGTGAAACCGCCGAGCTGGGCGCCAACGCGGTCATCGTGCCCGCCAGCAAACGCGCTCCGGGCACCTACCGCTCGGTCGATGGCAACACCGCCCTGGCCTGGGGGCTGATCGCCGCCGGTGTGTGTGCCGAGTTGCCCGTCTTTCTGGGCAGCTATCCGATCACCCCCGCCTCGGCGATCCTTCACGAGCTGGCCCGCCACCCCGATGCGGGCGTTCGCACCTTTCAGGCCGAGGACGAGATCGCGGCGATCACCTCCGCCATCGGCGCCGCCTTCGGTGGCGACCTGGCGGTGACGACCACCTCCGGGCCGGGCCTGGCACTCAAGGCGGAGGCGCTCGGCCTGGCCGTGTCGCTCGAGCTCCCCCTGATCGTGGTCGACATCCAGCGGGGCGGGCCGGCGACCGGACTGCCGACCAAGACCGAGGCGTCCGACCTGATGATCGCCATGTACGGCCGTCACGGCGAAAGTCCCCTGCCGGTGATCTCTGCGTCACGGCCGGGGGAGTGTTTCGAGGTGGCGATCGAGGCGGCCCGGCTGGCACTGAAGTACCGCACGCCGGTGATCCTGTTGTCCGACGGCTATCTGGCCAACTCATCGGAGCCGTGGCGGTTGCCCGACGTGTCCGAGCTGCCCGACATCTCGGTGGCCAAGACGACCGAACCCAACCACGAGCGTCCCGATGGCGGGAGCGACTTCTGGCCCTACGAGCGTGACCCCGACACGCTGGCTCGACCGTGGGCCGTGCCCGGCACGCCGGGGCTGGAGCACCGCATCGGTGGCCTGGAGAAGGCGGACGGCACCGGCAACATCTCCTATGACCCCGACAACCACCAGCGCATGACCGACCTGCGGGCCGCCAAAGTGGCCGGTATCGCCGGTGACATCCCGCCGGCCGTCGTCGAAGGCGATGTCGACGCCGACGTGTTGATCGTCGGCTGGGGCTCCACCTGGGGGGCGATTACCCACGCGATGGCCCGCCTGGCCAACGCCGGTCACCGCACCGCCCACGTGCACCTGCGCCATCTCAACCCGTTTCCGGCCAACCTGGGCGAGGTGCTCGGGCGCTACTCGACGATCGTGGTGCCCGAGCTGAACTCCGGCCAGCTCAGCCGCCTGCTGCGCGCCGAGTTTCTCGTCGATGCCCACCCGGTCTCCAAAGTGGAGGGGCAACCGTTCTCGGCGGCCGAACTGACCGCCCGAATCTCGGAGGTACTGCGATGAGCGTGATCGACGAACCTGTCCTCGACGAACCTGTCCTCGACGAACAGAGGGTCGGGATCCCGACCACCAAGCGGGCCGACTGGCAAAGCGACCAAGAGGTGCGCTGGTGTCCGGGCTGCGGGGACTACTCGATCCTCGCCGCGATGCAGCTGGCGTTGCCCGACATGGGCATCCGCCGGGAGGACACGGTGGTGATCTCCGGCATCGGGTGTGCCGCCCGTTTCCCGTATTACATGGACACCTACGGCATCCACTCGATCCACGGCCGGGCGCCTGCGCTGGCCACCGGGTTGGCGCTGGCCCGACCCGAGCTGTCGGTGTTCGTCGTCGGCGGCGACGGCGACCTGCTGTCGATCGGTGGCAACCACCTGCTGCACGCGCTGCGCCGCAACGTCAACCTGACGATCCTGTTGTTCAACAACCGCATCTACGGCCTGACCAAGGGGCAGTACTCCCCGACCTCCGAGGTGGGCAAGACCACCAAGAGCACGCCGTTCGGCTCGGTCGATGCCCCCCTCAACCCGCTGGCGGTGGCGCTCGGCGCCGGCGCCACGTTCGTCGCCCGCACCCACGACATGGACCGGGTGGGGATGCAGGAGATCTTCCGCCGGGCTCACGCCCATCAGGGGGCCGCCTTCGTCGAGATCCTGCAGAACTGCAACGTGTTCAACGACGGTGCGTTCACCGACGTCACCGGCAAGTCGGTCCGCTCCGAGATGCTGATCCCGCTCGTCGACGGTCAGCCCGCCCGTTTTGGCGAGGACGGCCATGCCGGGGTGCATATCGACCTGGACGGGGCTCGGGTGGTCGAGGTCGACGAGGTGGACGCCGGCAGCCTCTACGTGCACGAGGAACGACGTGTGAGTCCGACCGCGGCCATGGCCCTGGCGCTGATGGCGCCCGAACCCACCGAGCCGACACCGATGGGCATCTTCCGCGACGTCACCGCGCCGGTGCATCGCGCTGCCGAGGTGACCGGTCCGGGCAGCCGCGACGACCTGACCGCCATGCTCGCGTCGGGCACGACCTGGACGGTCGACTAGCCGCCGGCGGGGGAGCCCGGGCGAGTAGGTTGCCCGGTGCCGATGACTGATCACAGCGCCCCCGAAACCCCTACCTCGAGCGGACCCGTCGACCACGACGGTGAACCGCTGCCGATCAAGATGCTCGCCGACCGTTTGCTGGTCGCGCCCGACTCCGAGGGCGAGCGGCGCTCGACCGGCGGCATCCTCATCCCGGCAACCGCCGAACGGGGCAAGCGCCTCAGCTGGGCCGAGGTGCGGGCCCTGGGGCCCAACGTGCGCAGCGTCAAGGACGGCGACCAGGTGCTGTTCAACCCCGAGGACGTCTTCGAGGTGGAGGTGCGGGGCGAAACGTTCATCATCCTGCGCGAACGTGACGTGCATGCCGTGGCCGCCCAACGTCTGGCCGAGGGCTCGACCGGGTTGTACTTGTGAGCGCCGTCGACCTACCGCTGGACGCCCTGAGCTTCGATGAGGCCGGCCTGATCTGCGCCGTCGTCGTCGACGACGACTCCGGCGAGGTGCTGATGGTGGCCTGGATGAACCGTGAGACCCTGATCGAAACGATCGAGACCGGACGCATGGTCTACTGGTCGCGCTCCCGCCAGGAGCGGTGGCGCAAGGGCGATACCTCCGGAGATGTGCAGCACCTGCGCTCGGCCGCCTACGACTGCGACGGTGACGCGCTGTTGTTCCGGGTCGATCAAGTCGGGGCCGCCTGCCATACCGGCTCACGCAGCTGCTTCTTTCGATCGCTCGTTACCGAGAACGCCGAACGATGAGCTCCGAGCTGACCCGCGAGCGCTTCGGCGAGCTGGCTGCCGACTTCACCGTCGTGCCGGTCTGGCGCCAGCTGCTCGCCGATCTCACCACCCCGGTGGCGGCGTTCGCCCGCCTGTGCGAGGGCGACGAGCCGGGTTTCCTGCTCGAGTCGGTCGAACTGGGCGGGGGATGGGGTCGGTGGTCCTTCGTCGGCCGCCGCCCACTGGCCCGCCTGTCGCTGGCCGGCGGTCAGGTCACGGTCGACGCCCGTCCGGGGCCACTCAGCGACCTGCTCGCCGAGCTGCCCCCCGTCGGCATGCTGGCGACGATCGAGGCGATGGGGCGGATCCTGACCGCCCCGAGCAGCGAGTCGATCGGATTCCCCGAGGGCGCCGAGCCGCCGCTGCACTCCGGCCTGGTCGGCTATCTGGGATACGACGTCGTCCGCGAGGTGGAGCACCTGCCCGATACGCCCCTCGACGACCGCGGGTTTCCCGAGGCGGTTCAGTCGGTGATCGGCGAGCTGGCCGCCTACGACCACTTCAGCCAGCGGGTCACGCTGATCGTCAACGTCGTCGTGCCGCCCGATGCCGACGAGGCGATGTTGGACGATCTGTTCGACAACGCGGTGGCGGCGCTCGACACGCTGACCGCCGATGGTGCCCGTCCGCTCGACGAGCCGCTCGTCCACCCGCCCCGCAGCGACGATCCGGTGCCGCCGGTGCGGGCCAGCCTGGACGAGACCGCCTACTGCCAGGCGGTTGAGGTGGCCAAGGAGCACATCCTCGACGGCGACATCTTTCAGGTGGTGCTGTCCACCCGCTACGAGTTCGACCTCGACGCCGACCCCTTTGACGTCTACCGGGTGCTGCGCCAGATCAACCCCAGCCCCTACATGTTCTTCGTCCGCGAGCCCGAGCTGGTGTTGGTGGGCTGTTCACCCGAGCCGCTGGTGCAGCTGCTGGGCGACCGGGTGATCTCCCGGCCGATCGCCGGCACCCGCTTTCGGGGCCGCACGCCGGAACACGACCGCAAGTTGGCCGCCGAACTGGCCGAGCATCCCAAGGAGCGGGCCGAGCACCTGATGCTGGTCGACCTGGCCCGCAACGACGTGGGCCGCGTGGTCCAGTTCGGCACCTGCGAGGTGGAGGAGCTGATGACGCTGGAGAAGTTCAGCCACGTCATGCACCTGACCAGCCAGGTGGCCGGCACCCTCGCCGAGGGCAAGACCCCCGCCGACGTGCTGGCGGCGACGCTGCCCGCCGGCACGGTGTCGGGCGCGCCCAAGGTGCGGGCGATGGAGCTGATCGACGAGCTCGAGCCGATCAAACGCGGCCCATACTCCGGTGTTGTCGGCTACCTGGACTTCTCCGGCAACATCGACACGGCCATCGCCATCCGCACGATGGTGATCGATCGCCATCCCGACCAATCCATCGCCCCGTGGCGAGGTGCGGTGCAGGCGGGTGCGGGCATCGTCGCCGACAGCGATCCGGCCGACGAGTACCTGGAGACCCGCAACAAGGCCAAGGCGCTTTTGGTTGCCGTACCAGCCGCCGAGCGGATGACCGCCCAGCGGTTGTCCTAAAGCCAGCGGATCTGGTCGACGAGATCGTGATCGCCGGGATTGGCTAGAAGCAACCCGTTGAGTGCGTCGATGTAGCGGCCGCTGGCATGGTGGGTTCGGGGCAGCGTCGAGTCGGAGGTGAAGATCAGGCCGAGGTGTGATCGTCCCTCGCTCCGCCAACGACGAGCGATGATGGCGAAGTCGGCGACGTTGTTGGTCAACAGCGAGCGCCCCTCGCTCGCGCAGAACTCAAGCAAGTCCTCGTCCTCCTCCGCCTGCCAACCCCGTTCGATCGCTGCCACGGCGTCGTGCCCATGATCTCGAAGCGCCGGCGCGATCGACGACGGGTAGTGGTGGTCGAGCGCCAGCTTCACGCGATGGCGGCCTGCTCGCGTTCCCAGCGATGCCGCTCGTCGGCTTCCACCTCTGCGGACCAGTCGGCATCGGCGTCAACCTCCTCGGTGAACTCGGCGTAGTAGGCAACCGCGGCGCGAACCGTCGCCGAGGCTATGCCGAGCGATGAGGCGGTCTGATCGATGTCGGCATCGTGACCTCGGACGGTTTCCATGACCTGACGGACCTTGAGCCGCGTGCCGACCAGGTAGGGCTCGTTGCGTCCCGCTGCGCCGGTGCGAAACCGAATCAACGGGTGACGTTCGGTTCGGAGAGCTTGGCCGAGCAGCCGGTCGGCTAGCGCATTCCGTGACTCGTTGGTCGACTTGGCGACCTGGTCGAGCAGCGAGCTGGTTGACCGAGAAAGCCGAAACGAGCGCTGTACCGAACCTGGAACTGTAGCCATGTATCCCATTGTAACCCAACCCGTTGAAGCCGGTCGCTTGAGCAGCAAGATGTGTAGAGATCGGGTTGACCGCCTCGATCTTCAACAGCCGAGGGCGTAGCCGATCGCTTCGCACACCTGGTCCATGACCGGCTCATCAACGAGGCCGACCCGGCCGGTCAACACCCGCTGCTCGATCGTGTGGAGTCCATCGCAGTTGACCACCGAGGGTCGATCGAGGCCCACAGTGTCTTCGACCTCGACTTCGGCAGCCAGGCCCCGACTGGTAGTGCTGATTTCGGCCACCGTGACCAGGCTGCGCACATCGATCACCTCGTTCCGCGTCACGATCAAAACCGGCCGTCGTTTGTTGCCAACATAGGCCCACCAGATCTCTCCGCGATTCATTCGGCGCTCCAGGCCTCGGCGTCGTCCCAGAACGGGTCCGCCTGCTCCGGATTCCGCAGGTAGGCAGCCCGGTCCGACGCGGCCAGAGCTTCTCGAACGGCGGCAGCGACTCCATCTCGGGCCGCAGCCGAGATGTTGATGTTCAACACCCGAGCCTTCTCGGCGAGCGATTCGTCGAGGGTGAAACTGGTGCGCGTCGATGCCATCACCTGATGTTACCAACTGGTGATGGCATCGCTGTTCCCGGTTGAGTCGAGTACTCCCTCACGCCGCTGTCGGGTGGCTGCGCTGGTGGTGTCGTTGGGAGTCGATGAGACGTCCGGTGGGTGTTCGCCATCGGAATCTGACCTGGTCGGGGTCGCCGGTGTTGGGGTCGTTGGGCTGTGTGGTTGGGGGCTGTGCGGTTCTGGTCATTGTCCAGCCGGGTCGGTGGGTGACCCGGTGGTGGTGTCGGCATAAAAGCCCGAGGTTGTTGATGTCGGTTGGGCCGTTGTTGTCCCATCCGTCGACGTGGTGGGCGTCGCACCAGCTGGCGGGCCGGTCGCAGCCGGGGAAGATGCAGCCGCCGTCGCGGGCGAGGAGGGCGCGGCGTTGGTGGCGGTTGGCGTAGCGGAGGGTGCGACCCATGTTGAGGGATCGCCGGAACCAGCGACCTCGAGCGGTCGGATGAGGCCGGCGGCGATGATGAACCGGAGGATGTGTGGTGAGAGGTGGTTGCCGTCGTCGTCGGTGAGTTCGCCGCCGTTCTCGGTGTCGCCGGTGTCGTTGAGGATCACGACGATTTCGGGTTCGGGGAGCTTGCCTTTGCCGTCGGGTACCCCGGAGCCTCGGTCGAGGAGTTCGCCGAGCGCTTCGGCGCATGCTTGTCCTCGGCTGGGGACCGGTGTGTCGCCGCCGGTGGCTTCGGCGTCGGCGCGGTAGCGCTTCAGCACGCGATCGGTTTCGCCGTCGATCAGCTTGCGGATCGTCAACGCCAACTCGCCGACCAGCTGGCCGGAGATGTAGGTGATGCCGTCGGTGGTGGGCACGAGGTGGAGGTGGTTGTTGGCCGGATCGGAGGCTGGGTCGTAGCCGCCGTCCTGATCCAAACGTTGAGCGATACCGCGTACTTCGCGGGCCCAGCGTTCGAACCCGGCCACTTGGGCCAGGTCGATCAGCGCCGGCAACAGCTCGATCATCGCCGCTCGGACGCGGCTGTTGGCGGCCCGGTCGAACACCCCGACGTGTTGCCAGCCGATCACCCCGGTTTCGAGGGCATCAGCCAACTCGCCATACCGGGCGTGGAGTCGTTGGGCGGTACGCATGCGGGCCGAGGCGGCGGAGCGGGCCTGCCGGGTGCGGTCGGCGTACCAGGCGTTCGGCGTGTGGCCGTGCAGGCGATCGCACAGATCGGACTGGGCGATCTCGGCCAGCAACACGCTCTCCCGATGATCCAGCCGGCATCGCTGCGCAGCGATGCCGACGAGTTCATCCAACTCAGCGGACCCTTCGGAGTTGGCCTCAACAGCGTCGGGCGTTGCCGCTGCGCTGTCACCGTCGCTGTTCAATTTGTTGGCGCTCGATCCGCCGGTGAACATGGTAGTATCGTACACCTGTTCGATCGCCGATGCCAGAAGTTTTTCCACCGATTCCTTCGGCATTTGGCAGCTGCGTCCGGCGTGGCCGACCGGTCCAATCGTCGCCTCCGCATCCTCGTCGGCCGCTGAACCGGGAGTGGTCGCGTTGCCCCTCGGGCATTCGCCACCGTGGTAGCGTGTCGTACACCGACATAGTGACTCGTGTCGACTTGAACTAGTGGAAAATAGAAGTATTGTGCTCGGCATGGAGTCAACCAAAATGCAACGCCGGACAATACTGGGCATGTTGGCGGCGACCCCCGTGGTCGTTGCCGCCTGCAGTGATAACGACACGGGCGGCGACGGAGCCGGAGCCCAAGTGGCCGCCGACGTCGTGCCCCAGATGGTGCCGCTGTCGGCGCTGAAGGATGCCGACCCCGGCGAGGTTCACCTCGCCTACGCACCGGCGGTGCCGCCGCCCGCTCAGCGTTCAGAGCCGCGACGCTTCGACGTGCACCTCGAGGTGGTCGAGGGGATGGGCGACCTCGACCCATCGAACAACGTGATGACCGAGATGTGGGGCTTCAAGGTCTTCGGTGACAAGAACAAGACCACCGGCGCACCAGGCCCCGTCGTCCGAGGTCGGGTGGGAGACGTGGTGCGCGTCACGCTCACCAACCCCAAGTCCAACATGCATCCGCACAACATCGACTTCCACGCAGTCACCGGCATGCACGGCGGTGCCTCCGACCTGCTGGTGCCGCCGGGCGAGTCTGCTGCCATCCAGGCCCGGCTGCTGTACCCGGGCGCCTTCATGTACCACTGCGCTGCCGAGGATGTGCCGATGCACATCGCCATGGGTATGTACGGCATGTTCATCGTCGATCCCGCCGAACCGCTTCCCAAGGCCGAACACGAGTGGGCGGTCATGCAGAGCGAGTGGTTTGTCGACGAGCCCGGCAGCGACGGCATGGCCACGTTCAACCGTCAGAACGTGACCGACGAGAACCCCCGCTACGTCACCTTCAACGGCTCGGTCGGCGCCATCGCTGACGACAATGCGCTGAAGATGAAGGTTGGGGAGCGGGCCCGCATCTACTTCGTCAATGAGGGCCTCAACCTCACCTCCAACTTCCACCCGATCGGGTCCCAATGGGATGTGGTGTACCCCGAGGCGGCCACCCATCCCGACAACGTGGTGATCCGTGGGTCGCAGTCGACCTCGGTCGTCGCCGGCGGCGGCACGGTCGTCGAGATGCTCGGTATGACGCCGTCCATGGTCGTGCTGGTGGACCATGCCCTGGCCCGGGCATTCGACAAGGGTGCGATCGGCCACGTCATGATCGACGGCCCGGAGGACCCCGAGGTGTACTCGAAGATCCAGCCGCCGAAGGATGGCGGCGGTGGCGGAGGCGGCGAGGTGGTCACCCCGACGACCGCAGCGGCCGCGGTCGATCCGTCCAAGCCGGTGGAGACCAACGAGGTGACCATCATCAAGGGCGCCTTCGACCCGGCCAATGCCGATCGGTCCTACACCCCGCCGACGATCAAGGTCGCTGTTGGCGACAAGGTGACGTGGTCGAACGAGGACACGATCTTCCACACGGTCACCTCCGGCCCGTCCGACGGGTCGAAGGCCGAGCCGGACGGGAAGTTCGACTCGGGCAACATCGAAGCGGGTGACACGTTCTCGTACACCTTCACCGAAGCGGGTGAGTTCCCGTACCACTGCGAACCGCACCCGTGGATGATCGGCACGGTGATCGTCGAGTAGGCGAGCCGACAGGCCTCCTCCCGACTCCATGAGGGGGGCGAACGGCCGCCGGGGCTTTCGGGCCCCGGCGGTCGTGACGTTTTCCTGAGGGTTCTGGTTATGGTGGCCGCAACGCCGTGAGCCGTCAGGGTGTCAGGTGCCAGGACAGGAGGATGCTTGTGAGCCCCGGAACACAACAGGCCAGCGAGACCGACGGAGGCCGACGGCCGGGGTTGGCCCCGGATTTTGGCCGGTGCACCGGTGGCGTCGCTCGAGGAGTACCTGCAGCGTGGCGGGGGTAGTGCCCTCACCCGAGCCCTCGAGTTGGGCTCGGTGGCCACCATCGCCGAGGTCAGCGCCGCCGGGCTGCGCGGACGCGGCGGCGCCGGGTTCCCGGCGGGACGAAAGTGGGACTCGATCCTCAACGGTGGCGGTCGGCACCACTACGCCGTCTGCAACGCCGCCGAGGGCGAACCCGGCACGTTCAAGGACCGGGCGGTGATGCGCCACAACCCCTATGCGGTGATCGAAGGGTTGCTGGTGGCGGCCCACAGCGTCGGCGCCCTCGAGGCCTACATCGCGTTGAAGGCCAGCTTCGAACCCGAGTTGGCTCGGGTTGGCGCGGCGGTCGAGGAGATGGCCGCCGCCGGCTGGCTCGAGGGGCTGAACGTCACGGTGGTGACCGGCCCCGAGGAGTATCTGTTCGGCGAGGAGAAGGCCCTCCTCGAGGTGATCGAGGGCAACGAACCGTTGCCGCGTTGGCTGCCGCCGTTCCTGCACGGCCTGTTCGCCACCGCCCCGCAGCTGGGCTGGGAGTCGGCCGAATCGGAGCCGGGCCATGAGGCCGGTCACGAGTCCAACCCCACCCTGGTCAACAACGCCGAGACGCTGGCGCAGGCGGCGTGGATCGTCGCCCACGGCGCCGAGGCATTCCGCTCGTTGGGCACCGATGAGTCGCCCGGCACAGTGGTGTGCACCGTCGTCGGCGACGTGCTGGCGCCGGGGGTGGTCGAGGTGCCGATGGGTACCCCGCTGCGTCAGGTGATCGACGCCTGTGGCGGCGTGGCCGAGGGCCGAAGCGTCAAGGCGATCCTGCCGGGGGTGGCCAACGCAGTGCTCACCGCCGAGCAGCTCGACACGCCCCTGACCCATGAGCACTTTGCCGCCGCCGGGTCGGGGCTGGGTGCAGCCGGGTTCATCGTCTACGACGACAGCGCCTGCATGGTCGAGGTGTCGGCGATGTTGTCGAGGTTTCTCTACGTCGAGTCGTGCGGGCAGTGCCCGCCGTGCAAGCTGGGCACCGGTGCGATCACCGAGGCACTCGACCGCATCCGAACCGGCGACGGGCGCGACGCCGACCTGGATACGATCCAGCGCCGCCTGCAGGTGGTGGCCGACGGCAACCGCTGTTACCTGCCGGTGCAGGAACGGGAGCTGATCTCAAGCTTTCTGCGGGCCTTCCCCGAGGACGTGGTCGCCCACCTCGACGGTCACTGTCCGTCGGATCGAGCGGAGCTGCCGGTCCCCAAGATCGTCGACCTTGCCGACGGCGTGGTCACCTATGACGCTCGGCAGATGCTCAAGCGCCCCGACTGGACCTACGCCGACTGAGCCGATCGGGCAGTATGGCCAACATGACTCAGCCTGAAGTTCCCGAGACCGCCCTCGAGCTACGTTCGACACTCACCGGTGACGGGGTGGTCACGCTCGGCATGGTGCAGGGTGACGTCGACGCTCCGACGGGCAGCCAGGTGGTCGTTCGGGTCGAGGCCGCCCCGATCAACCCGTCGGACCTCGGGATGCTGTTCGCGATGGGCGACATCTCCAGGGCGTCGGCCGGCGAGGGCACCGAGTTCCCCGCAGTGACCGTCCCGGTGTCGGCCGGCGCAGTCGCCGCTCAGCGAGGGCGCATCGACAAGCCGATGCCGACCGGCAACGAAGGGGGAGGCACCGTCGTGGCCGCCGGACCGGCCAGCGAAGCCCAGGCGCTGCTCGGCAAGGTCGTCGGGTTCTCCTCCGGCAACGCCTATGCCCAGTTCCGCACCGTGGAGGCCTCGCAGTGCCTCGAGATGCTCGACGGGACGGATCCGGCCGATGCAGCGGCCGCATTCGTTAACCCGTTGACCGCGCTCGGCATGGTCGAGACGATGAGGGCTGAAGGCCACACGGCGCTGGTCCACACCGTCGGTGCATCGAACCTCGGCCAGATGCTTCACCGCATCTGCCTCGACGATGGGGTCGGCCTCGTCAACATCGTGCGCTCACAGGATCACGTCGACCTCCTCCGCGCCGCAGGCGCCGAGTACGTGTGCAACTCGAGCGCCGAGTCGTTCCGCAGCGACCTCACCGATGCGCTCCGCTCGACCGGCGCCACCATCGCCTTCGACGCGATCGGCGGCGGCGACCTCGCAGACACGCTGTTGTCGGCGATGGAGACGGTGGCCGGTGAGCAGGCCGACGGGTTCAGCCGCTATGGCTCCGACACCCACAAGCAGGTCTACATCTACGGTGGCCTCGACCGCGGGCCCACCACGCTGAGGCGCAGCTATGGCATGTCGTGGTCGGTCGGCGGATGGTTGCTGACACCGTTTCTCGTCAAGAGCGGCAAGAAAGTAGTGGATCGTCTCCGCACCCGCGTCGCCGACGAGATCACCACTACGTTCGCCAGCTCGTACGGCATGGCGCTGTCGCTCGCAGACGCGGTCGACCCCGAGATGGTCAAGAGGTACGGGGTGATGGCCACGGGCGAGAAGGCGCTGGTCACCCCGCAGGCCTGACGATGACAAGCCTGCCGGCGCGCCGGCGGGAGGCGGCCGCGGCGGCGGCGCCGGCCGGGGTCCGGCCGGGGGGGGGTCGGGCCATGGCCACTGCTGAGGACGTGACGATGTCGCTGCGGGTGCTCACCCTCAACATTGGATCGCTGCTCGAGCCGGACTGGGACCGGCGGCGGTACGAGATCGTCGCCTGGCTCGATCGCCTCGATCCGGACGTCGTCTGCTTTCAAGAGGTGTCAGAGGGGGCGGAACGGCCCAACACCGCCGGGTGGATCGCCGATGCGGCGGCTCGGGAGTGGCACTGGGCGTTCGGCGGCGCCGGCCTGGCCACTGACCTGTGGCCCGATACCACGACCTTGTTCGGATCGGCGGTGCTGTCGCGCTGGCCGGTCGAGGCGTCGGAGTACCACCGGCTGGGCACCGCCGTCCCCGACGCGACCACTGACGCGATGGTCGATGCGGTGCCGTGGGAGTTGTTTCACGTCCGGACGGCGGGGATGGACCTGTTCTCCACCCACCTTGCGCCCGCCCCCAGCCACGGGGCTCACCGGCGGGTTCAGGTGACCGAGATCGACCGGATCATCAAGGCGGTGCGAGGCGATCGCGACGAGCAGCGCTTTGGCGATCGCCGCCAGGGGCTGCCGGCGATCCTGTGTGGCGACTTCAACGCCGAGCCGGACAGCGACGAGATCCGCTACCTGTGCGGGCTGACCGACCTGGACGGTGAGACGACCTTCTACCTGGACGCGTGGCGCACGGCCGGCGATGGCTCGGGCTACACCAACGACTGGCAGGCCAACCCGTACTGCGCCGCCCTTAACGTCCACCGCAAGCGCATCGACTACGTGTTCGTCGGCGACGCCTTCGTGCGTCGGGGCAACGCCGGACGGGTTATCGACGCACGGGTGGTGGCCGACGAGCCGATCACCGGAATCGTCGCCAGCGACCACTTCGGCGTGCTGGCCGAGATCGTCTGGCCCGATCGGCCGAGCGACTAGAACGGGGCACATGGACGTTGACCTGGGAGATGAGCTGACGGCGCTGCGGTGCCGGGCGCGCAAGGTGGCCCTCGCAGGTGTGGCCCAACACGGCGCGTTTCACGATTCGTGGATCAACGGCTACTCCAAGGAGTTCTCCCGCACGCTGGCCGCCGAGGGCTGGATCGGCATGACCTGGCCGACCGAACACGGTGGTGGGGGCCGCCCGGCGATCGAGCGGATCGTGATGGCCGAGGAGATGATCAGCGTCGGCGCCCCGGTCGCCGCCAGCTGGTTTGCCGACCGGCAGCTGGGGCCGTCGTTCATCGCCTACGGCACGCCCGAGCAACGCGAGCGCTTCCTGCCGGGCATGTTGTCTGGCGAGACCACCTGGTGCATCGGCATGTCCGAGCCCGACGCCGGCTCCGACCTGGCTTCGCTCGCCACGTTCGCCGCTCGCGACGGGAACGACTGGGTCATCTCCGGGCAGAAGATCTGGACGAGCTTCGCCCAGGTGGCCGACTACTGCTACCTGATCTGTCGCACGTCGAGGGAGGGCCCGCCGCACCGGGGCATCAGCGAGATCGTCGTGCCGATGGAAACCCCGGGCATCGAGGTGCGACCGGTCGTCGACATGACGACCAACGCCCACTTCTGCGAGGTGTTTTTCAACGAGGTGCGGGTGCCGGCCGACAACCTGGTCGGCATCGAGGGCGACGCCTTCAAGCAGACGATGCGCCAGCTGGAACACGAACGGGGCGGCATCGACCGGCTGGTGTCCAATCGGGCGCTGTATGAGCGGGCGCTCGAGGTCTGCGACCGGGGGGATCCGTTGGTGCGCCAGGCGATCGCCCGCCTGGAGACGGGCTACCGGCTGGGCCGGCTGTTGGTGTACCGGGAGGCGCTGGGGCAGGCGCCCGCCGGGTTCAGCGCCGCCACCAAGTGCTTCTGCACCGAGCACGAACAGCGGGTGGCCGACTTTGCCGTCCGCATGCTGGGTCCGCGGGCGATCGCCGAAAGCTCGGGACCGGATGCCCGCCTCGAGAGTTCTCCAGAGGGTGTGATTGCTCGCTCGTTCGCGTACTCGCCGGCGTACACGATCATGGGCGGCACCTCGACCGTGATGCGCAACATCCTGGGCGAGCGGGTGCTGGGCCTGCCCCGGGAGCCGAAGGTCGGTTGAGCCCCGGGGGAAGCGGAAGCGCGCGGGGGCCCCCGCCCCGCGGGCGGGGGGGGGGGGGGGGGCGGGGGGGGGGGCCGCCACGCGCCGGCAACGAAGGGGGGGGCCCCCCGGGGGCGCCCGCCCGGCCGGGGGCCCCCGGGGGGGGGCCCGGGGGGGGCCGGCGGGGGGGGGGAGGGGCACCGGCGGACACCCGGCGGGGCGGGTGGGCGAACAGCTCGCCAGCCAGCCAGCCGCCGCACGCGCCTGGCTGGCCGACCGCGGCGAGGTCGCCGCACCGCCGGGGGGGGCCGCCCGCCCCCGGGGGGGGGGGGGGGGGGCCGCCCCCACGCACCGACACCCCGCGAGAGGGCCGCCGGGGCCCCACGGGACCCCGCCCCTCCCAAGCGCCAACCCCCGGGGGACGCCGCCGGGCCGCGGGCAGTCCGAGGGCTCGAAACCCTGAAGTTGGACCTGCGAACCGAGGGGATCGAGCTGTGAGCTTCGCCGCCCGGTGGCAGCCGAGACGGCCGCAGGGCCGAGCGGCCTAGATCCGGGAACCGGTGCCCTCCCAGTAGCTGTCGCGCAGGTGTCGCTTGACCAGCTTGCCCGTCGGCAGCCGGGGCAGCTCGTCGGTGAAGTCGATGCTGCGGGGGCACTTGACGTGGGCCATGCGCTCGCGGCAGTACTCGACGAGTTCGGCGGCGAGCTGATCGGAGGCCTCGACGCCGTCCATCAACTGGACGACCGCCTTGACCTCCTCGCCGAAGTCCTCGTTGGGCACGCCGATGACGGCCACGTCGTAGATGTCGGGGTGGGAAGCGAGCACGTTCTCGGCCTCCTGGGGGTAGACGTTGACGCCCCCGGTGATGATCATGTTGCTCTGGCGATCGGTGAGGTAGAGGAACCCCTCGGCGTCCACTTTCCCGATGTCGCCCAGCGTCGACCAGCCCTTCTCGTGATGGGCCTCGGCGGTCTTGGCGGGATCGTTGTGGTAGGCGAACTGCGGGCCCTCGCCGAAGTACACCACCCCCTCTTCGCCAACGGGCACCTCCTCGTTGTCGGGCCCGACGATGTGAATCACGCCGACGAGGGGTTTGCCGACCGTGCCGGGGTGGCCCAGCCAGTCCTCGGCCGACGCCCAACAGAACCCCGAGCCCTCGGTGCCGGCGTAGTACTCGTTGATGATCGGGCCCATCCAGTCGATCATCTGGCGCTTGACGTCGGGCGGGCAGGGCGCCGCCGCGTGGATGACCCCCACCAGGCTGGACACGTCGTAGCGGTCCCGGACGTCCTTGGGCAGCTTCAACATGCGCACGAACATCGTCGGGACGAACTGGGCGTGGGTCACCCGGTGGGTCTCGATCGCCGACAGGACCGCCTCGGGGTCGAAGCGCTCCATCAGCACGACCGAGGCGCCGAGAGCGATGCTCTCGATGCTCCACTTCAGCGGGGCGGCGTGGTACATCGGGGCGGGGGAGAGGTAGACGCTCTCGGTGTTCATGCCCATCAGCAGCTCGCCGAGCAGCCCGAGGCCGGCACTGGTGCCGAGCGGCTGGCCTGTCAGCTGGCGGAGCACGCCCTTGGGGCGACCGGTCGTGCCCGAGGAGTACAACATGTCGGTCCCCTCGAGGGCACCGGGGAGCGGGTCGGGCGATTGCTCGGCGGCCAGCGCGTCGAGGTTCTGGGCGCCCTCCACCTCGCCGCCGACCGACACGAACGTCACGTCGTCGCCCACCAGCTCGGCCAGTGCGGGCATCAAACGCTCGGCCATCGCCGGCGTGAGCACCACCACCTTGGAACCGGAGTCCTCGATGATGAAGGCCGCCTCGTCCGCGGTCAGGTGCGTGGAGAAGAACGTGTAGTGCAGGCCGGCGTAGTGGGCGCCCCAGGCCACCTCGAGCACCTCGAGCCTGTTTTCCATGCAGGCGGCCACGTGGCCCTCGTACTCAAGACCCAACGATGCAAACGTGCGCGCCAACCGGTTGGCGGTGGCGTCGAGCTCACCGAAGGTGACCGTGTCGCCAGTACCGGCCATGGTCATGGCCACCCGGTCCGGATTGGCTTGGGCATGGGCACCTGGGTAGCGCAGCTGGCTCAATGGACGCTCCTTGTCGTGAACGGGAACAGACTGCAAAGGAACCTAGTGGCTGGGCTTGCGGGCGAGACCCGAAGGCTGATCATCGATCGGGATCGCCGGGGACGATGGGAGGGGAATACTCCGCACCCAAGATGGTTCTCTTTGGAAGTACCTCGGAGGGTGTCCGAGGTGACGCCACTCGATTTCCAGGAGCCGACATGAGCCCCACCAGCGCAACCACCACGCCAACCACCCCGGCCGGCATGGCCGGCGCGATCCGCGAGCGGTTTCCTCTGGGGGCCCAGTGGCCCACGCTCGATCCGTTTCTGTTCGTCGCCCACCACGACGACGCCTATCCCGAGGGCACCGAGGACTTCGGCCCCGACGCATCGCTCGAGGGGCGTCAAATGGGTTCGGATTTTGCCGCCAAGGATGGCTGGAACATGTACCACGGTGCGGTGGTCCCGGGGTTCCCCCAGCACCCGCACCGTGGGTTCGAGACGATCACCTATGTGCGGCGTGGACTGATCGATCACGCCGATTCGTTGGGCGCCGCCGCTCGCTTTGGACACGGCGACACCCAATGGGTGACCGCTGGGGCGGGCATCGTCCATTCGGAGATGTTCCCGCTGCTCAACGGCGATGCGCCCAACCCCACCGAGCTGTTCCAGATCTGGCTCAACCTGCCCGCCGCCAACAAGATGGCCCCGCCGGCGTTCACGATGCTGTGGGCCGAGGACACGCCGGTGGTTGACGTGACCGACGACGAAGGGCGGACAGCCTCGGTCACCGTCGTCGTCGGCGAGTTGGCCGGTCGAGCATCCGCAGCGGCGCCGCCCGACTCGTGGGCGGCCCGGGACGACGCTGAGGTGGCGATCTGGCACGTTCGGCTGGGCCCTGGGGCCGGCTGGGAGATGCCCGCAACCGAGCACGTCGAGACCGAGCGCATGGTGTACGTCTTCGAGGGGGATTACGTGGACCTCTGTGGGGAGCGTCTCGATGCCGGCACCGGAGCGCTGGTCGACAGCGACTCCCCGGTGGGCCTGGTCGCAGGGCCGGCGGGCGTCGAGTTGCTGGTGATGCAGGGCCGCCCGATCGGCGAACCGGTGGCCAAGTACGGACCGTTCGTCTTGAACGACCGGGCGGGCATCGAAGCGGCCTTCGCCGACTACCGGGCGACCGGGTTTGGCGGCTGGCCATGGGACGTCGATGGTCCGGTGCACGGGGCCGACCCGGCCCGCTTTGCCCGCCACCCGGACGGGCGGATCGACCGCCCGGGCCGCTGAGCCGCCGGCCGTCGCCCAGGCCGGGAACGCCGCCGCCTGGTGATCAGTCCTGGAAGTCTGGCGGCCGACCCTCCCGTCGGGCGCGGGCGGCCTCCTCGAAGTTGCCGGTGGTCATCCGCACGAACAACTGGGTGTGGCTTTCCATCTCGATGGCCGCCCGCAGGCTGGAGGTTTCCAACCCGGCCCACATCATGCGCTTGGTGAGGGCCATGCCCTGGGCGCTCCAACCGTTGATCCGATCGGCCAGCTCGAGCGCCTCGTCCAGCAGGGCATCGTCGGGTACCACCCGCGAGACCAGGCCCATCGCTGCCGCCTCATGGGCATCGATGTCGCGGCCCGACAGCATGATTTCGAACGCCCGGGAGGAGCCGATCGCCCGCGGCAACAGGAAGCTGAGGCCCAGTTCGGTGGCGGTCAGGCCGTTGTTGGTGCCCGCCGCCCTGAAGTAGGCGGACTCGGCGGCCAGGCGGATGTCGGCCCCCAGGGTGAGACAGAACCCACCGCCGATTGCGGCACCGTTGATGGCGCAGATGACCGGCTGAGGCATGCGTTGCATGGCGGGCACCAGGTCGGCGAGCAGCGACATGGCCCGGGTGGCGATGCGGCTCATCGACAGGTTCTCGATGTTGGGTGGCGGCTCGGACGGGCCGGTGTCGGCACCGGAGCAGAAGCCGCGTCCCGTGCCGGTGAGCACGACGCAGGTGGTGTCGTTGTCGTCCGCCACCTCGGCGAACGCGGCGTGAAGCGGCACCATCTGTTCGAAGCTCATCGAGTTCATGCGCTCGGGGCGGTTGAGCGTGATCACCGCCGTCTGGGGGTGGGTTCGGTCGATGAGGACCAACGGCTCCTCAGGGCCGCCCCCCGATGCCGGGGGAGGGGGTCGGACGGGGTCGAACTCGGCCATGGTGCCACGATGGCAGATCGCCGGTGGCCACGACCGGATGCCATTGGTCGCACCCCTCAGCGAGGGCGCGCGGTCGACCGGCGGTCAGGTTCCGCAGAAGGTGCGAAACCGTGCCGTGAACTCCTCGGGCGCTGGCTGGGCCATGCGGGGATCGTCCGGCTCGTCAAACGGGTTGGTCACGACGACCAGCAGACGGTTGAACGGATCAAGATCGCCGTCGGTGGCGGCCTGCAGCGTCTCATCGACCAGATGGTTACGGGGGACGACCGCCGGGTTTCGGGCGTTCATCTCCTCGGCGACCACCCCGACGGGGCGTCCCTCGGCGGACAGCTGGGCGCGCCAGCGACCGACCCAGGACCGGAGGGCTGCCGACGACGCGGGTTCGGTCGGTTCGCCCTCGTCGAGATCGTCGAACGAACGGGCGAGCCGCCGGAACGTCCGGGTGTAGTCGAGCCGGTCGTCGGCCATCACGCCGAGCAGGTCTGCGAACAGCTCCGGATCGGTGGGCGCTGCGACGAGGCCGAGCTTGGCCTGCATGCCGGCGCGCCATTCAAGGTCGTAACGCGTGGCGAAGCGGTTGAGCGAGTCGGTGGCGATGGCGATGGCGGGATGATCCGTCGGCTCGTCGGTCTGGTCGCCGGGCTGGTCGTCGAGTGGGCGACCGACCTCATCGGCGATGAGCGGAAGCAGGGCCTCAGCGAGCCGGGCCAGGTTCCACGTGGCGATCGGAGGCTGATTGCGGTAGGCGTAACGACCGGCGTGATCGATCGAGCTGAACACGGTCGCCGGGTTGTATCGGTCCATGAACGCGCACGGCCCGTAGTCGATGCCCTCGCCGGAGATCGTCATGTTGTCGGTGTTCATCACCCCGTGGATGAACCCGGTGAGCATCCATCGGGCCACCAGCTGGGCCTGGGCTCCGACCACCGCATCGAGAAACGCCAGGTAGGGCGTCTCGGAGGCGGCCGCTTCCGGGTGGTGGCGGGCGATGGCGTAGTCGGCCAGCCGCTGCACCAGCCCATCGACGCCCAGCCTGGCGGCGTACTCGAAGGTGCCGACCCGGAGGTGGCTGGCGGCCACACGGGTGAGCACGGCCCCCGGTTCGGCCAGGTCGCGGCGCACGGACTCGCCGGTGGTAACGACCGCCAGGGCCGGGTGGTCGGCACCCCGAGCGCCGACATGGCCTCGGCGACCAGGTACTCGCGCAGCATGGGGCCGATGGTCGCCTTGCCGTCGCCCCCGCGAGCGAACGGGGTGCGGCCCGACCCCTTCAGGTGCACGTCGAGGCGTCGGTCGCCGGGGCCGACCAGTTCGCCGAGCAGCAACGCCCGACCGTCGCCCAGGCGCGGCGAGTAGTTGCCGAACTGGTGACCGGCGTAGCTCATGGCAACCGGTCGTGCCCCGACGGGGACCCGGTTGCCGGCCAGCGTGGCCACGCCGTCGTCGCTGCAGAGTGCGTGCGCCTTCAGGCCCAGCTCGGCGCCGAGCGGCTCGTTGAGCGCCACGATCTGCGGATCGGGCACCGCGGTTGCCGCCCACTCGACGACGAGCTCGGGAAAGGCGCGTGCGAAGCCATCGTCGAGGTTGATCACCGGGTCGAGTGTGTTCGCTGGGGATTCGAGCCCGTTGGATGACGACACCCCGGTCGGCTGTGCCCCGGTCGGCTGTGCCCCGGTCGGCTGTGCCTCGGTTGGCTGCGCCTCGGTCGACTGCGCTTCGGGTGGCTGCTCGCCGGGCTGATGGCCGGACGTGGAGACGGGGGTGGGCATGGTGCGTTCCTTCTCGCTCGGCACAGGGGGTGGCGGTCGGGTCGGGCGGTCCAGTGTGCCCCGGGCCGATAGGTTGCGCCCATGAGCCAGGTTGCACCGGACACCCACCAGATCGATGATGAAGCCCGACCCGGCGCCTGGGCGGCCGACACGTCGCTGGACGTGATCGAGGTAGTCGGCCCCGACGCGGTCGGATACCTCCAGGGGCAGCTCAGCCAGAACGTGTCCGGCTTGGCGGTGGGGGCGTGGGCGCCGTCGTTGCTGCTGGAGCCCCAGGGCAAGATGTGCGCCTGGATGCGCGTGCACCGGGCGGCCGACGACACTGTGCATTTGGTGGTCGACGCGGGTTTCGGCACGGTGGTCGAGCAGCGGTTGCGTCGCTTCTGGCTGCGGACGAAGGCCGAGCTGTCGACACGGTTCAATGTGCCGACGCTGGCCGTGCGCGCCTGGCCGGACGGTTTGGCCGTGCCTGCAGCCGAGGACGTCACACCCGGCGGAGCCGACCCGATCCTGGTGGCGCCGGCGCCGTGGCCGACGCACCCGGGCTTCGATCTGATCGGCGACGGGGCGACCCTCCCCGACGACGTCGTCAGGCTCGAGGGTGATGCGGGGCGTCAGGCGCTGGAACGGGCCCGGGTGGCCAGCGGCGTGCCGGCGATGGGCACCGAGATCGGGCCCGACACCATCCCGGCTGCGGCCCGGGTGGTCGAGGCCTCGGTCGACTTCACCAAGGGCTGCTATACCGGCCAGGAGTTGGTGGCGCGCATCGACAGCCGGGGCAACGTGACCCCCACCCGGCTGGTCCTCCTCACAGGCGACGGCGAGGTGCCGCAACGGGACGCTGCGCTCAGCGTCGACGGCACCGACCGGGCCAGCGTCACCACGGCCGTCCCCGCCGCCGGGGAGGGTGGACAGGTCTGGGATACCTGCATCGCACCGTGGACACGCCGGCAGAACTCACCCCTGGCCGACGGGCAACCCGTTCACGCTGTCGACCGGGCTAGAACCCGAGCCGAGCCACCGGTCGGGCTCAGTGATGGGCACCGAGTGACGGATGTCAGCCATCGAGCGGTGATCCAGACGCGTCGTCGGCGCCGAACTTCCCTCGATGAAACACTCAACCATCATCGTCGGTGCCGGTATCGGCGGGCTTTCCGCCGCCTGGGCACTACGTGACGACCCCGATCTGTTGGTGCTCGACGGCGGCGATCACGTCGGTGGACACAGCGACACCGCCGTCGTGCGGCCGGATGGGCCCGACGGCCCGGAGGTGGCGGTCGATACCGGCTTCATCGTCCACAACGACCTCACCTACCCCAACCTCGTCGCCCTGTTCGAGCATCTCGACGTCGAACGTGCCCCGAGCGACATGTCCTTCGCCTTCACCGGAGGCCCGGCCGCCGGTTCGAGGGGCGGCGAGGCCGAGTACTCCGGTTCGCTGGGTGGCCTGCTGGGCCACGGCGGCTGGCACCGACGCAGCAACCTTCGGCTGACCCGGGACATCGTCCACTTCGGTCGGGTGGCGGCCGCCGCGTCTGCGGACGGCACCGACCACATCACGCTGGCCGAGCTGTCCGCCCGATTCTCGCCCGAGTTTCGCGATCGCTACCTGTACCCGATGGCGGCCGCCATCTGGTCCTCGCCGGACATCGACGTCGCAGCGATGCCCGCCCGCTCGCTGATCGCCTTTTTCCACCAGCACGGCCTCTTTCGCCTGCGGAACCGCCCCCGGTGGTCGACGCTGGCCGGTGGCAGCGCCAGCTACGTCGACGCGCTGGTCGGCTCGCTCGCCGGCGAGGTTCGTCACGGCGTGTCGGTGTGCAGCGTCACCCGGGTGGGCGACGCCGTCGTCGTCTCCGCGGCGGACGGACAGTCCTGGAGCGCCGACCGGGTGGTGCTCGGCACCCACGCCGACGTCTCCCTGGCCTTGCTTGGCGACGATGCAACCCCCACCGAGCGCGACGTTCTCGGCCGGTTTCGTTTCAGCCCCAATCGGGCATATCTGCATTCCGATCCGACCTGGATGCCGCAGCCGACGCAGCCACTGGTCGGCATGGAACGTCTCGGGGACACCGTCGGAGGAGGTCACGGTGACGTATTGGATGAACCGTCTGCAGCCGCTTGAGTGCGACACCGACCTGTTCGTCACCTTGAACCCCCGACCCGTCCCGAGTGTGTCCTGCGGGTGCGGGACTACACCCATCCGGTGATGTCGGCGGAGTCGGCCGCCGCCCAGCGGGTGCTGCCGACGATTCAGGGCCTCGGCTCGGTGTGGCATTGCGGCGCCTGGTGCGGCTACGGCTTTCACGAGGATGGGGCCGAATCCGGCCTTGCCGTCGGACAGGCGCTCGGCGGCGACGTGCCCTGGGAGCTCATCCGACGCGTCGACCGGCCGGCCTCGATCGTCACCGAGACGGCCCGGGCGAAGGAACTGGTATGAACTCGGGCTCGGTCGAACTCGGCGGCCTGGCCTCCGGGTGGTACGTCGGTCGGGTCCGCCACGTGCGCCATCGCCCGGTGACTCACCGCTTCGACTCTTCGATGATGATGGGCCTGTTCGACCTGGACGAACTCGATCGACTCGACGCCGAGGTGCGCGGCTTTGGGGTCGACCGCCATTCGCCGATCGGCTTTCATACCGCCGATCATGGCGCCGCCGACGGGTCGCCGCTGCGCCCCTGGGCGGTCGAGCGGCTCGCCGACGCCGGCATCGACGCCGCCGCAGCGGAAGGGCCGATTCGCCTGCTGTGCATGCCGCGCACCTTCGGGTTCGGTTTCGACCCGATCACCGTCTGGTTCCTGCATTTTGCCGACGGGACCCCCAGCGCGTTGATCCACGAGGTGCGCAACACCTTCGGCGACCGACACGCCTACGTGGCGCCGATCGACGACCCCCAGCACACTCCTTGGCGCCAGCGCGCCGACAAGACCATGCACGTCTCCCCGTTCTTTGACCGCGACGGCCGCTACGACTTTCGGATCGTTCCGCCCACAGCACGACCAGGTTCCCCGGTGTCGGTCCGCATCGTCTACCGCGACGATGACGGCCCGTTGCTGACAGCCTCCTTTGCCGGGGTGCGGCGGCCCTTCACCACGCTGGGCACCCTCGCCGCCGTCGCCCACACCCCGGCGATGGCCCAAAGGCCGTCGTCGGCATCCACTTCCAGGCCCTGCGCATCTGGCGCAAGGGCGTTCGCCTACCGCAGCGTTCCCGAACCGCCGCAGCGTCCCACGACCGCCGGCACCGGCTGCCCGGTCGGCGCCCGCCGCTACTGCGACTTCCGTCCACCCAACAGCACGGTCCGTCGAATCCCGAAAGGAAGTTCACGATGAGCTCCACCTCCGACCGGCTCGCCGCCGGTCTCGCCCGAACGATCGCGAGTCGGGTCACCACCGGCACCCTCCACCTGACCACGCCCGACGGAACGTGCAGCACCCATCGGGGCGCAGCCGCGGGTCCGGAGGCCACGCTGGTGGCCCACGACCCGGCCCTCGCCCGCCGGGTGGTCGCCGAAGGCGCCGCCGGGCTGGGCGCCGGCTATGTCGACGGCCAGTGGGACACCGATGATCTACCGGCCTTCCTCAAGTTGGCCGCTGCGTCGGTCGACCGGTCCAACGCCAGCTCGCTCGGCTCCAACGTGCAGCGTCGTGGGTTCGTCGGTGTGGGATCGGCGACCCCGGCGTCGCGGCGGTGCCGTCGACGCCATGGCCGACCACTACAACCTGGGCAACCGGTTCTACGAGCAGTGGCTCGACCCCTCGGTCACCTACTCCTCCGGCTTCTACGACGGCACCGACGACCTGGCCGAAGCCCAACGGGCCAAGTACGCCCGGGTGCTCGACCGGGCCGGCATCACCGCCGGCTCCAACGTGTTGGAGATCGGCTGCGGCTGGGGCAGCTTCGCCGAGGCCGCCACCGCTGTGGGCGCCCGGATCACCGGCGTGACGATCGCCCAGGAACAGTTGGACTACGCCGAGAAGCGGGCGGCGCAGGGCGGCTGGAGCCACGCCAGCGACTTCCAGCTACGCGACTTTGCCGATGCCACCGGCCGCTACGACGCCATCGTCTCGATCGAGATGATCGAGTCGATCGAGCAGGACCGCTGGCCCGAGCTGTTCGACACCGTCGCCCGCTGCCTGAAGCCCGGTGGACGGGCGACCTTCCAGATCATCACGATCGACGACGGCCTGTGGGACACCTACCGTCAGCGCAACGACTTCATCCGGGAGTACATCTTCCCGGGAGGCCGCCTGCCCGCCCCCAAGGTGATCTCGAAGCTGTCCGACGCCGCCGGTCTGGCCACGGTCGACGTCCTCGACTTTGGTCAGTCGTACGCCCGCACCCTGGCCGACTGGTCGGACCGCTTCGAGGCCGCCTGGCCCGACATCGAGGCGATGGGCTTCGACGATCGCTTTCGGCGCATGTGGCGCTACTACCTGGCCTACTGCCAGGTTGGCTTCGAGCTGGGCCGCATCTCCGTGCAGCAATGGACCTGGGAGCACGCCGGCTGAGCAACGCTCCGCGAAACGAGGGGTCAGGGGTGTGGAGGAGTGGCGGTGAAACTCACCGCCACTCCTCCACACCTCACTCCACACCTCACTCCACACCTCGCCGAACGTCGGGCTAGAACTCGTCCTCGAGGGCGCTGATCTGGTCCACGCGGCGCTGATGCCGCCCGCCCTCAAACTCGGTGCCGAGGAAGGTGGCCAGGATCTCCTCGGCCAGGCCGACGCCGACGACGCGGGCACCCATCGACAGCACGTTGGCGTCGTTGTGTTCCCGGGCCATGCGGGCGGTGTAGAGGCAGTTGCACAGCGCAGCGCGCACGCCGCGCACCTTGTTGGCGGCCAGCTGCTCGCCCTGTCCGCTGCCGCCCAGCACGATGCCGAGCTCCGTGTCGCCGGTGCGCACGGCGCGGCCCACGGCGGCGCAGAACGCCGGGTAGTCCACGCTGGCGGTCGAGTCGGTGCCCAGGTCGACGATGTCGTGACCCTGGCCGGTGAGGAGGTCGATCAGGTGGGACTTGAGTTCGAAGCCGGCATGGTCGGAGCCGATGGCGATGCGGGTCATGTGCTCATCGTAGGGCCGGGACCTGCAGGGCCCGGATACGGTCCGGGCGCAGAAAAACCTGAGGTCAGCCCACGCGGCGCGGAACGGCCAGCGCCGCCAGCGCTGCGGCCGGGTCGGGCGAGGTGACCAGGTGCTCGCCGACCAGCACGGCGTGGTAGCCGGCGTCGGCCAGTTGCCGTGCGTCTGCGGGGCCGGTCACCCCCGACTCGGCGATGGCGACGACGTCGCTTGGGATCGTCCCCGCCACCCGCACCGCACGCGCGGTGTCGACCTTGAACGTCACCAGGTCGCGCTGGTTGACACCGATCATCGATGCGCCCGCAACCTCGACGGCGCGCTCCACCTCGGCCTCGTCGTGGGCCTCGACCAACGCGGACAGGCCGATCTCGGCGGCCAGGGCGGCGAAGTCGGCGAGCTCGGTGTCGTCGAGCGCCGCGGCGATCAACAGCACGCAGTCGGCGCCCATCAGCCGGGCATCGCACACGTCGCGCGCGGAGACCGTGAAGTCCTTGCGCAGCAGCGGCCCGACGAAACCCGACCGGGCGGCGGCCAGGTCGGCCGCCGAGCCGCGAAGAAGTCCTCGTCGGTGAGTACCGACACCATCGCTGCACCGGCCTCCCCGTAGGTGGCCGCCAGGCGGGCCGGGTTGAGGTTGGGGTGCAGGTCGCCCTTGGACGGGCTGGCCCGCTTCACCTCGGCGATCACGGCCAGCCGGTCGCCGGCGGTCAGGGCATCGGCGGCTGGCACGGTGGGCGCCATCGCCTTGGCCTGCTCGATCAGCCCGGACAGCGAACGCTGGTCATCGGCGGCGGCCCTGCGGTGCGCGGCGAGGATGTCGTCGAGGTAGGTGGCCACGTGGATCGTCCTGTCGTTCTGGTGAGCGGCGGGGTGCCTCAGCGGCGCGAGCTGGAATTCTCGGCTCGTGCGCCGGCCAGCATGGCCAACAACGGAACCAAAAGGAAAGCGACGCCGGCTAGAAAGCCGAAGACGACCGCCAGACCGACCAACCGATCTTGGTGGGTGACGAAGCTGGCCAGCAGCGTGAGCACGGCGGCGAGCCCGAACCCGACCGGCACGAACTGCAGCAGCGGGTGGATGGCGGTGCCGGGCACGCCGGCGTCGGACTCCTCCCGCCAGCCGGTATCGTCGTCGTCGGGGTGCAGCGGTCGAAAGGGCCGCTGGGGACGCGGTGGGGTGGCCGCACCGCTGCGTCCGGCGGAGAAACTGCCGCCCCCGCTGCTGGTGAGGGTGTCGTCGTAGTTGGCTCGCCGGTCCTCGTCGGAGAGCACCGCCCAGGCCGCGTTCAGCTCCCGCATCTTGGCCTCCCGCATCGCCCGCTCGGTTGGCGGTCCGACGTCGGGGTGGGACCTGCGCACCTGGGCCAGATAGGCGCGACGCAGGGTGGGGGCGTCGTCGCCGGAGTGGGCGCCGATCGTGTCGTAGAGCGTCACCCCTCGATCGTACCGGCCGGTCCGGTCGCCACCCAGGCGCCGAGGGGTAGCGTGCGAGCTGCAGCAAACCGAGGCGGGAGTCAAGGCGTCGTGAACCGGTTGCATACGAACGATCAGCAAACCGAGGCGGGAGTCAAGGCGTCGTGAACCGGTTGCATACGAACGATCAGCAAACCGAGGCGGGAGTGAACTGAGTGTTCGTCAAGATCTGTGGCATCACCAACGAGGAGGACGCGCTGATGGCCGTGGCCCTGGGGGCCGACGCCTTGGGTTTCGTTTTCGCTCGGTCGTCCCGCCAGATCACCCCAGCAGCGGCCGCCGACATCATCAAGCGACTTCCCCCGGACGTGCTGGCGGTGGGCGTGTTTCGGGACGAGGCCCCGGACCGGGTGGTCGACCTGGCACTGCGGGCCGGATGCCGGGGGGTGCAACTGCACGGGCACGAAACCCCCGAGATGGCCGACCGCATCCGGCCGAGCTTTCCGGTGTTGATCGTCGCCATGGCTGCCGGGTCCTCGCCGCTGGGCCACTTCGATCGCTTCGGAGCCGACGCGCTGTTGCTCGACGGTCATGCCCCCGGTTCGGGCGAGGTGTTCGACTGGTCGCTCACCGAAGGCATGCCGTCCAACCGGCGGGTGATCCTGGCAGGCGGGTTGACCCCGGACAACGTCGCCGACGGCGTCACGGTGGTGCGTCCGTGGGGCGTGGACGTGTCGACCGGCGTGGAGCTGACGCCGGGAGTCAAGGACCCGCGCCTGGTGCGGGCGTTCATCCATGCCGCCCGCGACGCCGAGGATCCGGTGGCCCGTGTTCAGGGCCCCGGCCCCTTCGACGGGTATGAGGAGTAGTGCGCCGATGACCTCCCGGGATGCGCTGGCCGCCATCATCGATCACACCTTGCTGATGCCGACAGCGTCGGCCGGCGAGGTCGAGGCTCTCGTCACCGAAGCCGTCGACCTGGGGGTGGGGGCGGTCTGCGTCTCGCCCTCGCGGGCGCGTCTGGTGACCGACCTCCTCATCGGTGCGGGCGAGGCTCGACCGGCGGTCGCGTCGGTGGTGGGGTTCCCCTCCGGCGCCCACGTGGTGGCGATCAAGGCCGCCGAGGCGTCGGTGGCGGTGGCCGCCGGGGCCTCGGAGGTGGACGTCGTCGCCGACCTGGCTGCGGTCGCCGGGGGAGACCTTGAAGCCCTCGCTGTCGAAACCGAGGCCATCCGCGCTGCGATCGGTCCGGGGATCGTGCTCAAGGTGATCCTGGAGAGCGCCGCCATCCTGGCGCTCGGGGACCGGGGGAGTGGCCTGCTCACCGGCGCCTGTCGGACGGTCGCCGATGCCGGGGCCGACCTGGTGAAGACGTCGACCGGGTTTCATCCCGCCGGGGGAGCGACCACCGAGGCGGTGGCGCTGATGGCCGCTGCGGTCGCCGGTCGGGGATCGGGCTCGGTGGGGGTGAAGGCCTCGGGCGGCATCCGCAGTGCGGCCGACGCCTTGGCGATGGTCGACGCTGGTGCCACCCGTATCGGTGCCTCGGCCTCCCGGGCCATCCTTGAGGACCCCGTCTTCGCTTGAGACCCCCGGGGATCGATGCAGCGAGGAGGTCCCGGTCGCTGATACCGATTGACAAGGCGTCGTCGCGTCATTGTTGCTGACGTCGCAGCCAAATTCATCAGCCGCACGACATGCTCGCCCAGACCGGCACAAGATTTACTCACAGAGTGCACAAATCCGTGGTGTGATGACACCCCGGGGTCACCTGTTGAGTTCCCCCTTCAATATCGTCAAACTTCGGGATGCTCTCTACGCTTTGAAGGCGGACCCATGTTTGTTCGATTTCGAAATCTCCTTGCCCCGACCAGCGCCATGCTGGCGGCCGTGGGCCTCGCCGCTCTCTTAATTGCAGTCCCCGCCAGCGCCGCCCTGCGCAAATAACACGCGTGAAATCTGGTCGGCTTGCCGATCAGGGGAGCCACACAGTGTTCAAAGTCGCTGCGGTCGTGTTGGACGACCAGACCAGAGTCGAGCTGGAGGCGAGGGCGCGTTCCACGACGATGCCGGTCCGCGACGTGCAACGGGCCCGGATCATCTTGTTGTGTGCGGAGGGAGTGTCGATACGTCAGATCGCCCGGCCCGGTCGGCACCGGCGACGCGAGTTCGAGTACGGCCGTCACGGCACCGCGTCGTTGTTCGCCGCCATGGATGTGCATTCCGGTCAGGTCCTCGCGCAGCCGATCGACGTCAAGAACGACTCGATCAACTTCTGTGGGTTTCTGACCGAGATTGACCGGGTCGTCGACCCGGACCTGGAGATCCATGTGGTGTTGGACAACGGCTCGTCGCACCGGTCGAAGCACACCACGGCCTGGTTCGAGGATCACCCCCGTTGGGTGGCCCATTTCACCCCGCCCCCTGCCGGCTTCGGCGGCCGGGATCGCCGAGACGCCCGCCGCCGTCTGTCGCGACGGCGCCGCATGGAGCCGGCCGACCGTCCAACCCAGCGTGTGCGTTCGATCGTCGCCGGTGCGAAATTCGTTCCTGGGCTTCAAGGGATCATTCTTCGACACGGTGGCGAAGGGCGTGCATCGTGTCGTTCTTCGCCGATCCCATGGGCGAACGAACGCGGCGGTCGGGTAGAACTGTCGTCGGCGACTCCGTCGTCGAGCCCAACCGACGACGAGGAGTCCCGACACAGATGAGCGAACGACTACTGGTGATCGGTGGTGACGCCGCCGGGATGTCGGCTGCGTCCGCGCTAAGCGACGGAAGCCGTCCCTCGACGTGGTGGCCTTCGAGCGGGGCGAGCACACGAGTTTCGCGGCCTGCGGCATTCCCTACGTGCTCGGCGGCGACGTCGACTCGATCGAGGACCTGGTCGCCCGCACGCCGGCGGAACACGCCGAGCACGGCATCGACGTGAAGATGGCCACCGAGGCGACCGAGATCGACATCAACGGTGCCCGGGTCAAAGTGCGCGAGCTGGAGACCGGGGCCGAGCGGTGGGAGGGTTACGACCAGTTGATGATCGGCACCGGCGCCACCCCGGTGCGCCCGCCGATCGACGGCATCGATGCCCCCCACGTGTACGGGGTGCAGCACCTGGATGCTGTGCCGCCGCTGCTCGCCGAGGCCGAGCGGGCCGAGGGCTGCCGGGTGGCCCTGATCGGTGCCGGGTACATCGGCGTCGAGCTGGCCGAGGCCTTCGCCAACCGGGGCGCCAAGGTGACGATGCTCGAGGCCGGCGACCAGGCCATCCTGCGGCTGCCCGCCGACCTGGCCGAGGACCTGCGCGCCGGCATCGAGGGCATCGGGGTCGAGCTCCGCACCGGCGCCGGCGTCAACACGATCGAAACCGACCGGGTGACGACCGACGACGGCGAGTATCCCGCCGACCTGGTCGTGCTCGGCCTCGGCGTGGCGCCGAACACCGACCTGGCCGTGCGGGCCGGATTGGAGACGGGCCCGAAGGACGGCATCGTCACCGACGACCGCCAACAAACCAGTGCCGAGGCCATCTTCGCCGCCGGCGACTGTTGCGTGGCCCGGCACCGCATCTCGGGCGAGCTGGCCTACGTGCCGTTGGGGACCACCGCCAACCGGCAGGGGCGGGTGGCGGGCACCAACCTGGGCGGCGGCGATGCCCGCTTCCCCGGCATCCTCGGCACGGCGGTGCTGAAGCTGTGCGGGGTGGAGATCGGGATGACCGGCCTCAACCTGGACGAGGCGATCGATGCCGGCTTCGACGCAGTCGCCACGACGATCACCTCGTCGACGACCGCCGGCTACTACCCGACCGCCGAGCAGGTGCGGGTGAACATGGTGGCCGAGCGGGGCACGGGCCGGCTGCTCGGCTGTTTCATCGTGGGGGGAGCCGGTTCGGCCAAGCGCATCGACACTGCGGCGACGGCGCTGTCGAACGAGATGACCGCCGAGCAGCTGGCCGACGTCGACCTCAGCTACGCCCCGCCGTTCTCGCCGGTGTTCGATCCGATCACGATCGCCGCCCGCGTGTTGGGCGAGAAGCTGTAGCCGAAACCGGCCCGGCCTCAGGGTGGGCGAGGGTGGATCGCAGCGCCACCTTGTCGATCTTTCCGGTGGCGTTCTGGGGCAGCGCAGCGACCAGCGCGATCCGTTTGGGCACCTTGAACGGAGCCATCGAGTTGCGGACGTAGGCGCGCAGCTCGTCGACGTCGGCGCTGCGACCGGGATGGGGCACGACGACGGCGGTCACCACCTCGCCCCAGCGGGCATCGGGGGTACCGACCACTGCCACCGCCTTCACCGCCGGGTGGGTCGCCAACACCAGCTCCACCTCGCGGGCCGACACGTTCTCACCGCCGGAGATCACCAGGTCTTTGAGCCGGTCGGTCACCCACAGCCGCCCGTCAGTATCGAGGCGGCCCAGGTCGCCGGTGCGCAGCCAGCCGTCGGCGCCGAAGGTGTCGGCGGAGGCCTCGGGACGGTTCCAATAGCCGGCGGCCACCTGCGGACCGGCCAGCTCGATCTGGCCGGCCTCGCCGGAGGCGACCTCAGTTGTTGCGTCCGGCTCGAGAGCCGCCGCCCGACCGGTGGGTGGCTCAGAGCCGGGGATCGGCGTGACACGAACGCGGGTGAGCGGACCGGGGAAGCCGGCCGCCGCGAGCAGGCGCGGTTCGCTCCCGAGCGCGGAGCGGTGGCTGGCGGCGTCGAGGAACACGGCGTTGCCCGAGGCCTCGGTCATGCCGTAGCCGCCGGAGAACTCACACCCCAGGCGGACCGACGCCTCGGTGAGCAGCTCGGGGGTGATCGCCGAGGCGCCGTACCCGACCGCGCGCAGGGTTCCCGGCGGCACCGAGTCGGTTGCGGGATCGTCGAGCAGCATCGCCAGCATGGTGGGCGCCAGGCTGGCCATCGTGGCGCCGAAGCGGCGGGTGAGGTCCCAGAACAGGCCGGCCTCGAAGCGCTCGGCGAGGACGACCGGGCGACGGGCCAGGTGCAGCGCCAGCACATTGTGGGCCGACACGTGACACAACGGGAACGGGTACAGGTAGGTGTCGGTTGCGCCGACCGGGCGCCCGAACAGCGCGGTGGTGGCGCCGGCGAGCAGCGAGGCATGCGTGAGCACGACCCCCTTGGGGGTGCCGGTGGTGCCCGACGTGTGGATGATCCAGGCCGGGTCGTGCGGGCGAGCGCGGCGGCCCGGCGGTGACCGACGGGCGGTAGCCGGGCCCGACACCCGTGGGGACCTCGACGAGCAGGTCGTCGATCTGCGGCAGTCTCCAGCGCATGGGGCTCGAGCCTCGCGCGTTGAGGCGGGCGACCACCGGGTCGACCAGGTTGTCGGGGCCGATCACCAGGGCGGCGTCGACATCGGTGAGCACGTCGGCGATCTCGGCGGGGTGCAGGCGCTGGTTGGGGAGCGACAGCACCCGTCGGGCACGTGGCACGGCGCTGAGGGCCAGCGCCACCGTCGGGTGGTTGTGGGCCAGCACCGCCACGCGGGCGCCGGGGGCGACCTCGGCGCTCACCCGCGCCGCCAGCGCCAGCGAGGCCCGGTTCCACTCGGCGAAGGTCCAGCTGCGCTCTCCGAAGGCCAGGGCCATCGTGCGGGGTGCGTGACGCGCAGCGGCGTCGAGCTCGTCGCCCAGCAGCACGGTCAGGCCCGCTCGGGCGCCGGGCCGGCGGGTCGGGAGTGGTCCCAGTCGGCCAGCAGCGTGCGCAGCGCCGTCAGCAGGCTGAGCGGCTGGTCGAGCATCAGGTGATGGCCGGCCTCGGGGATTTCGACCACCGGTGCCCGGCGGCCCAGTCGCTCGTACATGTAGGCGCCGATGTCGGGGGTGACCAGACCGTCCTCGGCCCGAAACAGCGCCACCCGGCAGCTCACCTGATCGAGCAGGTCCCGGGGCGCGGAGCGGGGCGGCACGAAGATCTCCGGGTCGAACTTCCACGTCCAACCGGCCAGGGTGACCGATCCGGCGTCGGCGCCTGAGTCGTCGGGGTGGAACGGGACGAGCGAGTGGCGGGCCACCCAGTCGAGCACCTCGGGCACGTAGTGGGCCTGTTCGGGCACGGTACGGAACCGGGCGACCGCATCCTCGTAGTCGTCGTACACCTTGCGGTTGGCGAACAGCTTGCCCACCCGGGAGGCCTCGACCTCGGGGTCGGGCCGGGACACCGGCGAGTCGAGGATGACGATGCCGGTCAGCTCGTCGCCGTGCCGGGCGGCGGTGGCGATCGAGACGAACCCGCCCATCGAGTGCCCGACAACGACCGGCTTGGGCGCCATGTCGGCGTCGTTGGCCACCGCCATCACCTCGTCGCACCAGGCGTCGAGGGTGTATTCGTCACGCCGGGCCGAGTCGCCGTGCCCGGACAGGTCGATGGCGGCCACCCGGTGATCGTCGGCCAGGAGCGGCACCAGAAAGCTCCACCAGTGAGCGTGGGCGGCGCCGCCGTGCACGAACACCAGGCCGGGCGCACCCGGCGGGCCCCAGGCCAGGTAGTGGATGTCCGCCCCGCCGGAGGCGACCCGGTGCTCGGTGGGAAGCGAGGTGGTGGCCCGTTCGAACCAGCGGGGAAGCGAGTCGGCGTCGGTCGTCACCGCCCCGACGATAGGGCGTGGCCGTCGGGCGCTGGGGCCCGAACCTCAGGGCTCGAAGGGGCCCCGGCCAAGTTGGTCGCGCACGGTGACGACGTCGGGGTTGGTCAGATGTCGGCGCTGCCAGTTGGCGCCGTCGACCACCAGGGAGTGGCCGGAGATGAAACGCCCGTACGGCGATGCCAGAAACGTGGCCGCCCACCCCAGCTCGCGCGGCTCACCGAGGCGCAGCGCGGGCTGGCTGCGGGCCCGGGCCTGGTTGCGGTCGAGGTTGGTGCGGATGTCGGCGGTCATGTCCTCGTGGGGCATCAGGCCAGGAACCAGGCCGTTCACCTGGATGCCGTAGGGGCCCCATTCGACGGCGAGGGTCTCGACCAGGTTCTTCACCCCGGCCTTGGCGGCCGAGGAGTGGGCGAAGCCGGGGCCGCCGGTCCAGGCATACGACGCGCCGACGCAGACGATCGACCCCGGGGTGCCGGCGGCCAGGTGACGCCGACCGAACTCTCGGGAGCACAGGTAGGTGCCGTTGAGGGTGATGTCGACCACCGTGCGCCAGGCGTTGGGCGACAGGTCCTCGGCGGGGGAGGGGAAGTTGGCCGCCGCGTTGTTGACGAGCACGTTGGGCAGGCCGAACGCGTCGGTGGCCGCTTCGAAAGCGGCGCTCACCGCGTCGGCGTCGCGAATGTCGCAGCGGACAGTGAGCACCCGCCCGCCGAGCGGACCGAGGGCGGCCTCGGCGGCGGCGAGGTGATCGGGGTTGCGGCTGGCGACGACCAGGTCGGCACCGAGGCGGGCGAACTCGGCGGCGATGGCGGCGCCCAGGCCGGTGCCGCCGCCGGTGACGAGCACGACCGAACCGTCGTAGGTGCCCGCCGGCAGCGCGGCGGCGCCCAGCGGGGGAGGTGTGGGGAGGCCGGACGGCATCTCGTTGGACGGCACGGCTCAGCTCCCGGTGTAGCGGGGCTGGCGGCCTTCGGCCCTGGCGGCGCGGAACTCGGCGAAGTCGTCGGATCGGTTGACGTAGGTCTGGCCGATCAACTCGTCCTCCATCGAGGCCCGCACCTGGGGCTCCGACATGCGGCCGATCACGCGCCGGGCCAGCTTCACGGTTGCCGCCGGGGCGGCGGCGATCCGCTCGGCCATCTCCCGGGCGGTGTCATCGAGTGCCTCGGGGGCGACCACGCGCGACACGATGCCGTGGGCCAGCGCCTCCTCGGCTTCGAGCACGCGCCCGGTGAGCACCAGGTCGCTGACCAGCCCGGGGCCGCAGATCTGAAACAGGCGGGCCACCCCGCCGGTGTCGGGGATCACCCCGTGGCCCACCTCGGGCAGCATGAACCGCGCCCCGGTGGCTGCGATCCGGATGTCGCACAGCAGCGCCCGCTGAAACGACCCACCCAGGGTCCAGCCGTGGCAGGCCACGATGACCGGGGCGTCCAGGTCGAAGAGCTGCTGGATGCCTCGGTGGCCCCGGGTCATCAGCTCGTGGTGGCTCATCGAGGTTTGGTTGACGCCGATGGCGCTGACGTCGCGACCAGACGAGAACGACTTGCCGGTGCCCCGCCAGATGACCGCCCGTACGTCGGGGCGGCTGCGCAGCTCACCGAGGATCTCGAACAGCGCCAGGTCCATGTCGTCGTCGAAGGCGTTGTGCTTGTCCGGACGGTCGTTGGTGATCACGGCGATCGGGCCGTCGATGTCCAGTCGGACGTTGCTCATTGGGCATCCTCTTCGGGTTCGGTGCGGTAGTGGTAGCGGTAGGCCTCGGTGAACCCAAGCTTCCCGTAGACGCTGCGGCCGGTCTTGTTGGACTCCTCCACCTGCAGGTAGGCCAGCCGGCAGCCGGCCCGGGTGCCCCAGGCGGCCAGCTCGGAGAGCACGGCGGCTGCCAGCCCCCGCCGCCGCCGGGCGGTTCGGGTCCACATCGAGAACACCCCCAGCCATGGGCCGTCGACGATGCCGGCACCGACCGCCTGGGTCTCGACGTCACCCTCCGGGTTGTCGTCGGGCTCCAGGGCGGCGGCAAATCGCCGGCGTCCCAGGGCGAGCGGTGCGCCAGGTTTTGGAAGGTCGCGCTGCAGGGTCCCCAGCCCGGGCTCGACGATCGGTGAGCGTTCGGCGGCGCCGTACATGATCGACAGGTCCGCTTCGGAGGTGTCGCCGGCCAGGTCGTCGAAGCCGACCAGCCACGATGGAAACGGCCGGTGGTGCGACACCAGCGGAACCTTGGCCCGACGTTCGCAGCGGTTGCGGATCTCGCGCAGGTCGCCCACCATGACCACGGTGGGCGCCTCGATCTGCCAACCCCGTTCGGCCAGCGCTTCATCCAGACCCTCGGGGTCGCTGAGCGGCGAGACGATCACCCGGGCGGGCAGTTCGAGTTGGGCGTAGCGCTCCCGCACGATGCGCAGGGCGTCGTCGATCTCGAGGCCGGGGAGGCCGTGCGTGTCGACCGAGTTGGCCCGCCGTCGGCCGCCGCCGGCAACGCGCATGCTCCAGCCGCCCAGCGCCTCGATCGGGACGTTGGCGAACGCCCGCCCGGCCACATCGCTCAGCTGCTCCACCTCGGCGGGGCTGGCGGGTGAGGGTACGTGGACCTCCGGTCGCACGGTGGCCAGCTTCAGCTGACCGATGCCCCGCACCTCACGGGCGAGGCGCAACGGAGACCAGGCGAACCCGGTGGTGCTGCCCGGTTCGGAGGGCAGCTTGGCCGCCTCATCCGCGTCCGTGTCGCCCGTCGCGCCCTCGGCGGCATCGTCCGGCTCGGGTTCGGGGGCCAGGTCGGCGGGTGCCAGCACCGTGCCCGGGTTGGCGAGGGAGGCCAGGCGGTGGGCCAGGTTGACCGCCGGGCCGATCAGATCGCCGTCCTGGTCGATCGCCGGTCCGGAGGCAAACCCGGCACGAAGCGTGGTGAGCGATTCGTCGACGTCGCACAGGTCGATCAGGCGCCAGGCGATGGCGGCGGCACACTCGACGTTGGGGGCGGCAAACATCACCTCGTCGCCGATCATCTTGATGACGCGTCCCCCCAGCGCCGAGACCGTGTCGTAGGCCAGGTCGTCGAAGCGATCCATGGCCGCCGCCAGCTCGGCCTCGTTCAGCTGCTCGGTCAGCTCGGTGAACTCGACCAGGTCGGCGAAGCCGACCACCGCCGTGTGGGTGTCGGCCTCCTCGGTCCCCACCGCCAGCACGACGCGCTGGGCGGCGGAGGCCAGGTGTCGGCGCCAGACGAGGCCCAGGGTCTGGTCGAGCATCGGCAGGGTGATCTTGACCGCGTCCACCAGCTGGGCCAGGTCCAGGTCGTCGATCATCGACCCTTCGGCGCTCAGGCCGCCCTCGACGGTCAGCGCCTCGATGAAGGCGGCCACGGCGGCCGATGACACCCGGGCCATCGATGAGCCGAGCACCCGGTTGAGCGCCAGCTGTCGTTCCAGGTCGATGGCACCCGCATCGATGGCGGTCTTGATCACCTCGACGATCGCCAGGTCGTCCTCGGAGAACGCCGCCTCGCCAGATGGAAGGTCGGGAAACCCCAGGGACCGTCGCATGCGGAGCAGGATCGGGGCCGGGACTTCGGTCTTGGCGGCGAACTGTTCGACGGTCCAACGGGGCGGATGGATGCCCAGCATCGACGTGACCAGCTGGGCCATCGCTTCGGGATGCTCGGTGGCCGCATCGGCGGCGCGACCGTGCAGCCGGCGGCCGGCCTCGGGCACCGGAACCGGGGGCAGCCTGGGCAGGGCCTCGCCGGCGGCCGGTGCCACCGGGCCGGGGTCCGCCAAGACGATCCGGGGTTCCGTTCCGCCGGGGCCGATCGCGTCGTCGTCGCTGGTCGAAGGAGTGCTGATGGTTCCTATCTTGGACGCTGCGGGGTGGTGCGCGCAGCCGTTTGGGCGAGCGCCACCCGTTTTCACGGCCGGGCCGTCCGCACGGTGGTCCTCAATCGCCGGCCCGATCCCGGCGGTCGAGCACGGAACTACGGTGCGGGGGTGGCCAAGCTCCGCTTCTTCTTCGGCACGATGGGCTCGGGCAAGAGCACCCAGGCGCTCCAGATCCACCACAACCTTCGGTCCCGCAGGCTGACCGGGGTGCTCGCCACCAAGCTGGACCGGTCCGGTGGGCAGGTGTCATCGCGGCTGGGGGTGGCCGCCGAGGCGCTGGAGGTGACCGACACGATGAACCTGGTCGAACTTCTGGCCCCCGACGCGCCCGGCCCGGATGCCGCCGCCGCTCGCCGTCAGGCCGCCGGCCCGGTGACCTATGTGGTCGCCGACGAGGCTCAGTTCTACGCCGAGGCCCAGGTGGAACAGCTTGCCGAACTGGTCGACCTTCACGGCGTGGAGGTCTATGCCTTTGGATTGTTGACCAGCTTTCAGGGTCGCCTGTTTCCGGCGACGGCGCGGTGGCTGGAGCTGGCCGATGAGCGTTCCGAGCTGCAGGTTGAGGCCCGGTGCTGGTGCGGGTCGCGGGCCACCCACAATGCCCGGCTCATCGACGGAGCCCAGACCTTCGATGGTGACCTGCTCGTCGTCGGCGACACCCCGCCATCGGGGCCCGACCCCCAGACCGCCATGGAGCTCGACGAGCGACGGGTGACCTATGAGCTGTTGTGTCGGGCCCATTGGGCGGCGCGTCAACCAACCCCCGAGAGCGCCGGCCACACGGCCGCCGAAGGCGAGCAGACATGACCGAACCGCAGGCGTCCACCGAGCACCCGAACCCATGGCGCCCCGGCCCTCCGGACCCCTGGGATGCCCACGCCGCATGGTGGCAGGACGAGTTCACCGAGGGTGCGGACCCGGAGTACGTCGAGCAGATCCTGCCGCTGATCGCCTCCCGGCTGCCCGCCGAGGGCCGGGTGCTCGACGTCGGCTGCGGCGAGGGCCAGGTGACCCGCCTGGCGGTGGAGCACGGCCTGTGCGCGGTTGGCCTGGACCCGGCGGGTGCCCAGATCGACGAGGCGGAACGACGACGCCGGGCTCGAGCCGTGTCGCCGGGCGGCGAAGCCGCTGTATCCCCGGGCGGCGAAGCCGCTGTATCCCCGGGCGGCGAAGCCGCTGTATCCCCGGGCGGCGAAGCCGCTGTATCCCCGGGCGGCGAAGCCGCTGTATCCCCGGGCGGCGAAGCCGCCTACGCGCGGGGCAGTCTGCTCGACCTGCCGGTCGGTGACGCCACGGTCGACTTCGTCGTGGCATCGCTGGTCTTCGAACACGTCGGCGACTACCGGCGGGGCCTGGCCGAGGCCGCCCGGGTGCTCGTGCCGGGGGGCCGGTTCTTGTTGTTGTTAAATCACCCGCTGCTCCAGACCCCCGACTCGGGTTGGATCGACGACCACGTGCTCGACCCGCCCGAGCAGTACTGGCGCATCGGGCCGTACCTGAGCGAGGTCATCAACGTCGAGGAGGTGCAGCCCGGGATCCACATCACGTTCCACCACCGGCCGCTGTCGTCGTATCTCAACTCGGCGATTTCCGTTGGGCTCAGCCTGGATCGCATGGACGAGCCGGCGCCGCCGCCCGGGTTTATCGCTCGCGCCCCCGAATACGCCGAGGTGGTGGAGATCCCCCGCCTGATGGCGCTGCAGTTCACCCGCACGCCGGCACTCCACGCAATCGGGCAACCGCCGCCCGACCAGGCGCAGTAGCGTGGCCGCCGTGGCACAGTTCGTGGTCGTCGCAGGCATGTCGGGCGCGGGGCGAACCCAGGTCGGGCACATCCTCGAGGACCTGGGCTGGTTCGTGATCGACAACCTGCCGCCGTCGCTGGTGCCCAAAGTGGCGGAGCTTGCCCAGGTGCCGGGCAGCGACCTCGACCGCATCGCGCTGGTCGTGGGCCCCACCGCTGAGAAGGCCCGTCTGCTCGATGCGGTCGCCGGGCTTCGCTCCCACGGCGCCGACGTCCAATTGATGTTTCTCGAAGCCGACACCGAGACGCTGGTCCGTCGCTACGAGAGCACCCGGAGGCGACACCCGCAGGGCACCGACGGCGGGCTGCACGAGGCGATCGAGGCCGAGCGGGCCGAGCTGAACCCGGTCAAGGACGCCTCGGACGCGGTGATCGACACGACCGGGCTGAGCGTGCACGACCTGCGCCGCCGCCTGGGAGACGGCTACGCCCCCGAGCAGGGCGAGCCCAGGGTGCTGGTCAGCGTGGAGTCCTTCGCCTACCCGAAGGGCGTGCCCAACGACGCCGACCTGGTCGTCGACTGCCGGTTTCTTCCCAACCCCCACTGGAACGAGGAGCTGCGCGAGCACGACGGCCGGGAGAGTTCCGTGCAGCAGTGGCTCACCGAACAGCCGATCACCGACGTGGCCTACGAGCAGCTTCGTGCCTTCCTGGCCACCGCCATCCCCGGCTATCTGCATGAGGGCCGGGCCTACCTCAACCTGGCCCTCGGGTGCACCGGCGGCAAGCACCGCTCGGTGGCGATGGCCGAGCGCTTCGCCGGCTGGTTGCGCAGCGAGGGCTACACCGTCCGGCTCCGCCACCGAGAACTGGACGGTTGATCGTGACCTGGGACCGCGACCTCTGCGGAGCGCCGGTCGCCACGGGAGCGGGGTAGCTCCAATGGCCTGCAACGTGGTGGCGATCGGTGGAGGGCACGGCCTGTCTGCGACCCTCCGGGCCGTCCGGCGCTACGCGGATGACATCTGCGGCGTTGTGACCGTCGGCGATGACGGGGGTTCCACCGGCCGTCTGCGACGGGCGGGCTGGGACGTGGTGCCCGGCGACCTGCGCAAGAGCCTGGTCGCCCTCGCCCCGCCGGAATCGTTGCTGGCCGCCGGGTTGGAGCACCGCTTCGAGGCCGGCGAGGTGGCGGGCCACACTGCCGGCAACCTGTTGCTCGGTGCGATGATGCGCGAGTGCGGCGGCGACCTGATCGCTGTGCTCGACGCGTTGGGCGAGGCCCTCGGCACGGTGGGCCGGGTGCTGCCGGCTGCGGTCAATCCGGTGACCCTGCTCGGCGAGACCTCGGAGGGCTGGGTGCGGGGCCAGGTCGAGGTGGCCTCGACGACCAACCTGGTGCGGTTGGGCTTCGAACCGGCGGATCCGATGGTGCCCGGCGACGCGGTCGACGCCATCGTCGCGGCCGACCAGGTGATCCTCGGACCCGGCAGCCTGTACACCTCGGTGTTGGCGGCGGCGGCCGTGCCCGGCATCCGTCGAGCCGTCGCCCGCTCGACCGCACAGGTCGTCTATGTGGCCAACCTGGCCGCCCAGGAGCCCGAGAGCGAGGGATATGACGTCTCCGATCACGTTGCCGCGCTCGCCGTGCACGGGCTTACCCCCGACGCCGTGCTCTACGACCCGGACCGCTTGGCCGGCGTCGACGGGGTGAGCACCGCGGTGGGCGAGCAACTGACCGAGGCCAACCCGTGGGTCCACGATGCCGAGCGCCTGGCCGAGGCCCTCGCCGGGCTGGCCGGCGTCCCGCTTTGGTCCGAACGGGAGCAGGCCGCAAACGACTGAACTGGCGGCGGCGGCGCTGATCTGGTGCCATAGGCGGGAGGTCGAACCCGTCACCCGACCTTTTCGAGCGGCGAGATCGCCGCCCGACCACCTCGGCACGGCGCCGGGGCACACACCTTCGACGAGGGGATACACATGACAGTTCGAGTAGGCATCAATGGATTCGGGCGCATCGGAAGGAACTTCTTCCGGGCCGCCAAGGCGTCGGGCGCCGACATCGATTTCGTGGCCGTCAACGACCTGGGGTCGCTCGACATCATGGCCGGGCTGCTCCAGCGCGACTCGGTGCACGGCCGCTACCCCGGCACCGTCTCGGTGACCGACGACGGCCTCGACGTCGACGGCGACGTCCTGAAGGTGCTGTCGACCCGCAACCCGGCCGAGCTGCCGTGGGGCGACCTCGGCGTCGACGTCGTCATCGAGTCGACCGGCTTCTTCGCCACCCGTGAGGCTGCCGCAGCCCACCTGGAGGGCGGCGCCCCCCGGGTGATCGTCTCGGCCCCGGCCAGCGGCGCCGACGCCACGTTCGTGGTTGGCGTCAACGACGACACCTATGACCCGGCCAAGCACACGGTCGTGTCCAACGCCAGCTGCACCACCAACTGCTTCGTGCCGATGGTGAAGGTGCTCGACGATGCCTTTGGTGTCGAGCACGGACTGATGACGACCACCCACGCCTACACCGGAGACCAGTCGGTGGTCGACGGCCCCCACTCCGACCCCCGCCGCGCCCGCGCCGCTGCGGTCAACATCATCCCCACCTCCACCGGCGCTGCCCGGGCGACCGGCCTGGTGCTGTCCGCCATGGACGGCAAGCTGGACGGAACCTCGCTGCGGGTGCCGATCCCCACCGGCTCAGTCACCGACTTCGTTGCCGTCGTTGGCCGCGAGGTCACCGTTGACGAGGTCAATGCCGCGTTCGAGGCGGCCGCCACCGACGGACGGATGTCCAAGGTGCTCGACTACTCCACCGAGCCGCTGGTGTCCTCCGACATCGTCGGCACCGCAGCCAGCTGCACGTTTGACTCCGGCCTGACGATGACCCAGGGCAGCCTGGTGAAGGTGCTTGGCTGGTACGACAACGAGTGGGGCTACTCCAACCGCCTCGTCGACCTGGCCGCCATCGTCGGCGCAGCGGGCTGAGCCGACGTGCTTTTCGGCGTCCCGGTTCTTGAGGATCTCCCCTCGGTCGACGGCCGTTCCGTCTTGGTGCGCTGCGACTTCAACGTGCCGCTGCGCGACGGTGAGATCGCCGATGACCACCGCATCCGTGCGGCGTTGCCCACCCTGGAGTGGTTGACGTCGCGCGGGGCCAAGGTGACCGCGGTGACCCACCTGGGACGCCCGAAAGGCACGCCCGACCCGGCCTTCGACGTGGCGCCGGTGCGCCGCCGCCTGGCCGAGTTGGCGCCCGGGGTGACGCTCGGGGAGAACCTGCGGTTTTCCCCGGGGGAGACCGCCAACGACCCCGACTTCGTCGACGAGTTGATGGCGGGGCACGACCTGTACGTCAACGACGCGTTCGGGGCGTCGCACCGCGCGCACGCCTCGATCGTCGGGCCCCCCAGCCGGGTGCCGTCGGCGGCCGGACTGCTGCTCGCCCGCGAGGTGGAGGTGTTGCTCGGCCTGCGCAGCCATCCACGCCGTCCGTTCGTGGCGATCACCGGTGGCGCCAAGGTGTCGGACAAGCTCGGGGTCATCCGGGCGCTGCTGGGCGTGGCCGATCAGATCCTGATCGGCGGCGGCATGTGTTTCACGTTCTTCGCTGCGCTCGGCCACTCGGTCGGATCGTCCCTGCTCGAGCCGGACCGCATCGACGATTGCAAGGCCTTGCTCGACGAGTTCGGCGACCGGCTGGTGCTGCCCTCCGACGTGGTGGCCATGGGCCCCGGGGGCAAGATCGGTGACCCAGAGGCCGGCGGTGAGGTGCGCAACATGGGCCGTTCGGTGCCCGATGGCTGGATGGGCCTCGATATCGGTCCCGGCTCGGCCGCCGAGTTTGCCGACCACGTGCTCGAAGCGTCCACCGTGTTGTGGAACGGCCCGATGGGGGTCTTCGAGGACCCCCGCTTCGAGGCGGGCACCCGTTCGGTCGCCCAAGCGGTGGCCGACTGCCGGGGCTTCACCGTCATCGGCGGGGGCGACTCCGCAGCGGCGATCGCCCAGTTCGGTTTTGAGGATCAGGTCGATCACATCTCCACCGGCGGCGGCGCCAGCCTGGAACTGATCGAGCGGGGCGACCTGCCCGGCGTCGAAGCCTTGCGGCGGGCACCCAACGCCGTCGAGGCAGACGAGTCCGACGAGTTCAACGAGTAGCGAACAGCGACTGAGAAAGAAGGACGCACGATGACCGAGCGCACGCCACTGATCAGCGGCAACTGGAAGATGCACCACAACCACTTCGAGGCCATCCAGGTGACCCAGAAGCTGCACTACCGGTTGGGTGAACACGATTACTCCAAGGTGGGCGTGTCGATCCACCCGCCGTTCACCGACATCCGTTCGGTGCAGACGGTGATCGGTGCCGACAGGATGAAGATCCTGCTCGGCGCCCAGAACTGCCACGCCGAGGAGAAGGGTGCGTTCACCGGCGAGGTGTCGGCTCCGATGCTGGCCAAGCTGGAGGTCAGCCTGGTGATCGTCGGGCACAGCGAGCGCCGTCAGCTCTTCGGCGAGACCGACGAGGTGGTCAACGCCAAGGTGAAGGCGGTGCTGGCCGCCGGCATGACCCCGATCCTGTGCTGCGGCGAGACGCTCGAAGAGCGGGAGGCCGGCGAGGCCGAGACCAAGGTGGCCACCCAGGTGCGCGCCGGTTTGGACGGGGTGGCCGCCGATGCGGTGGCGTCGATGGTGATCGCATACGAGCCGATCTGGGCGATCGGCACCGGGCGCACCGCCACGTCCGAGGATGCCCAGGCCATGTGCGCCACGGTGCGCTCGGTCGTCGGCGAGACGGCCGGTGCGGCTGCCGCCGACGGTGTCCGCATCCAGTACGGCGGGTCGGTGAAGCCAGGCAACATCGCCGAGCTGATGGGCCAAGCCGACATCGACGGCGCCCTCGTCGGCGGGGCCAGCCTCGACCCCGACGACTTCGCGTCGATCTGCTCCTACCAGGATTGAGCACGAGCGAGCCAACGTCGTAGTCGGGAGCCCAGAGCGCGCTCTGGCGGTGCTGTGCGCTCCCGGGTTGGCAGCGTGGCGAGTTCGTGTCGGGTCGTCGGGGCGCTAGCATCGACGGTCGCGCAGCTCGCTTCAACGTCTTTGTGGCCCATGCCCGGCCGCATCAAATCGTCCCCTCGGAGTTTCCATGCAAATCCTTGCCACCATCACCCAGGTGCTGTTGTCCCTGGGCCTGATCGTCTTGGTGCTGGTGCACTCGGGTAAAGGCGGCGGCCTCTCCGACATGTTCGGTGGGGGCATGGGCTCGGCGGCCGCCGGATCGACGGTGATGGAGAAGAACCTCGACCGCATCACCGTCGTGCTGGCGGTGGCGTTTACGTTCAACACGCTGATCCTCGCCTTCATCATGAACACCTGAGCGGCAGGCCCCCGGGTAGCGCATGTGCGTCCCCCTCGGTGGTCTCCCGTAGTATGGGGGCCGTGATGGCAACCCGGATCGAGCGTCGCCTGCGGGCGAACCAGGAGAAACTCCGCCAGTTCCACGAGGATCTGTCGGTCGTGTCGGAGCAGCTGCAGGCGGTGAACGAGGTGGCCGATGATGCCGAGCTGCGCTCGATCGTGTCGGAGACGCCGCTGGCCGACTCGGAGGCCGACGACGCGGTTCGTCAGCGGGACGCGCTCGCACGGGAGCGCGATCATCTCGTCGGACGCATCGCCAAGCTGGAGGGCGAACAGGATCGGCTGCTCGAGGACCTGACCGAACGTCAGTACAGGCGTTGACCGGTGACGCGGTGAGCGCCCGGATCCTGATCGCCGAGGATGAGGTCATCATCCGGATGGATCTGGCCGAGATGCTGGTGGCCGAGGGCTACGACGTGATCGAGCAGGTGGGACGCGGCGACCTGGCGGTCGAACGCACCCGGGAGCTGGCGCCCGACCTGTGCATACTCGACGTCAAGATGCCTGGACTCGACGGCCTGGCCGCAGCCCGCATCGTGGTCGAGGAGGATCTGGCGGCCGTCGTGATCCTCACCTCGTTCTCGCAGCGGGAGCTGATCGGCGAGGCGGTCGACGTCGGCGTGGGGGCCTACGTCGTCAAGCCGTTCCAGGCCAGCGACCTGGTGCCGGCGATCGAGGTGGCGCTGGCCGGGCGGGCCCAGCTGCAGGCGCTGGCGGGCCGTGCCGATGAGGCCGAACAGCGACTTGAGCAACGCAAGGTGATCGATCGGGCCAAGGGGACCCTGATGGACGCCTACGGCATGGGCGAGCATGAGGCGTTCCGCTTCCTGCAGACGACGGCGATGTCGGCCCGTTCGACGATGGCCGAGGTGGCCACCCGCATCGTCGATGGAACGCTGCGCCCGAACGCCGACGCGAGCACCGACTGAGCGAACGGCTTCGGGCGTTCCAATAGGGTTGCGGGAATGCCCTCCGTGATGCTCGTCGACGGGAACTCCCTCACCTATCGAGCGTTCTTCGCGCTTCCCACCGACCTGGCCACCGCGTCCGGGCAGGTGACCAACGCGGTGTACGGCTTCACGTCCATGCTGGTGAACCTGGTGCGGGACCACCGGCCCGATCGCATCGTCGTCACCTTCGATCTGCCCGAGCCCACCTTTCGGCATCGTGCGGTCGAGACCTACAAGGCCAACCGCGACGCCACACCCGACCTGCTCGTCCAGCAGATGGAGCTGGTGCGACGGGTCGTTGACACGTTGGCGCTTCCCGTGGTCGAGGCGCCCGGGTTTGAGGCCGACGATGTGATCGCCACCCTGGCCGAACGGGCCAAGGCGAACGGTGAGGACGTCATCATCGTCACCGGCGACCGAGACAGCTACCAGCTGGTCGAGGACCCGCACGTGCGCGTGCTGTACAACCGCCGCGGCGTGTCGGACTACGTGCTCTACGACGAGGCCGGCATCGCGGAGCGCACCGGCGTGAAGCCGTCGGACTACGTGTTCTACGCCGCCCTGCGGGGCGATCCGTCGGACAACCTGCCCGGCGTCCCCGGGGTGGGGGAGAAGACGGCCGCCAAGCTGGTGAACAAGTACCACACGGTCGATGAGCTGTTCGCCCACGCCGCCGACCAGACCCCCAAGCTGGCCGCCTCCCTCGAAGCCAACGAGGACCAGGTGCGCATGAACGAGCAGATGATGGCGCTGGTGCGCGACGTCGACCTGCCCGAGGACGTCACGTCGCTTCGGGTCGGCAGCATCGATGCCGACGCGGTGGCCGAGCTGTTCGGTTTTCTCGAGTTCTCCAGCCTGCAGGACCGCTTCTCCGAAGCGTTCGGCGCCTTTCTGACCGCTCCGCTGGCCGACGGTGACGCACGGGTGCTCGAGGCGGAGCTGGTCGTGCCCACCACGGGCGCCGAGGCTCGGGCCGCGCTCAACAAGGCGAGAAGCTCGGCGGTCGACGGTCTGGTCGCCCTGGCGGCGGACTGGGCGGGCGAGCCCGGCCGATCACCGCTGACCGGGCTGGCGGTCGTCCTCGATGCTTCCGAGGGCGAGGTGGCGTGGTTCCCCGAGCCCGCCACCGGGGTGTTGGCGCTGAGTGACGACGAGGTGGTCGGGCTGCTCGACGGCTCGGTGGGTCTGGTCGCCCATGACGCCAAGCCGCTGCTGCGGTCGCTCTTCGGCCTCGAGGTGGAGGTGTCCAGCCTGGCTCTCGACACCAAGCTGGCCGCCTACCTTCTCGATCCGGCCGACCCCCGCTACGACCTGGCGGAGCTGCTGGCCAAATACGCCGGGGCGGAGATGGCCGGCGAGGAGGGCACGCCGCCGGGCCAACTCGACCTGGGTGACGGCGATGGCGACGGTCGCGACCGGGTGACCGCCCGTCGCGCCCTGGCCACCGCTGCGCTGGCTGCGCCGATGCGCGAGGCGCTCGAGGCTCGCGGCCTCACCAAGCTGAACGACGAGGTCGAGGTGCCCCTCGTGCGGGTGCTGGCCCGGATGGAGGACCTGGGCATCGGGGTCGATCGGGACGAGCTGCAGGCCTTGGCCGATCGCCTGGTCGCCGAGGTGGCCGAGGAACGGGAGGCGATCGTGGCGGCCGCCGGCCGCGAGTTCAACGTCAACTCCACCCCGCAGCTGCGGGAGGTGCTCTTCGACGAGCTGGGTCTCACCCCGCAGAAGAAGACGAAAACCGGCTACTCGACCGACGCCGCCACCCTGGAGAAGCTGCGCGGCGAACATCCGATCATCGAGCACCTGTTGCGCTACCGGGAGGTCGAGAAGCTGCGTTCGACCTATGGGGAGGGGTTGCTGGCCGAGGTGGCGGTCGACGGCCGCATCCATGCCACGTTCAACCAGACGGTCGCTCGCACCGGGCGTCTGAGCTCGGACCAGCCCAACCTGCACAACATCCCGGTGCGCTCCGAAGAGGGCCGCCTGTTTCGCCAGGTATTTGTTCCTGCCCCCGGGTATCGGCTGTGCGTCGCCGACTACAACCAGATCGAGTTGCGCTGCATCGCTCACCTGTCCAAGGACCCTGGGCTGGTCGGTGCGTTCACCGCCGGCGAGGACATCCACGCCCAGACCGCCGCCCGCATCTTCGAGGTCGAACCCGACGAGGTGACGACTGCTCAGCGCTCGACCTCCAAGATGGTCAGCTATGGGTTGGCCTACGGCATGGAGGCCTACGGCCTGGGCCAGCGGCTGTCGATCCCCACCGGCGAGGCCCAGGTGATCCTCGACGCCTACTTCGAGGGTTTCCCCAACGTGCGGGCCTACATGGAGGGCGCGGTGGCCGAGGCGAGGGAGAAGGGCTACACCGAAACCCTGCTCGGGCGCCGCCGGCAGATCCCCGAGCTGGCCTCGCGGGTGCGGGCGGTGCGCCAGGCCGGCGAGCGCCAGGCGATGAACGCCGGCATCCAGGGCCTGGCCGCCGACATCTTCAAGATTGCGCTCGTCCGCCTTGACGAGGCGCTCGAGGAGCGGGGCGGCACGTCACGGCTGATCCTCCAGGTGCACGACGAGGTGGTGCTCGAGGTGCCGCCGGCCGACGAGGTCGAGATGAGCGAGGTGGTGCTCGACGCCATGTCCGGGGCCTTCGACCTGGCCGTCCCCCTCGAGGTCAACCTGGCCTTCGGCGACACCTGGGCCGGCGCCAAGTCCTAATCACCGCCAATTCCCGGAACTCGGGAGTGCACACCGCCGTCTGAGCGCGTTCCGGACTCCCGAGTTCGGTTGGAAGGGGCAGTGCCGGTTGATGAAGACCTGCGGTCACAGTTGATGAGGTAGGCCCCGGACCTTCGGTGGTATTCTTTGCGGTCCGTCTATCCATCAACCCCAAGGCTGTATTTCGTGTCCGACCCGACCCCGACCCCCTCCGAGACCTCCGCTACCAGCGAGGTTTCGGAGGCCAGTGCCGACGCAACCGCGTCGGCGGCCACCGCTACCCAGGAAGCTTCTGACGAATTCGTCTCAGCGGTAGGCCCCCCCAGCGGCATCCGCGACGCCGACGACCCGATCGTGCTCGACGACGTTGGCGATGCCCTCGACGAGATGTACGGCTCCTCGATGGTGGAAGTCGAAGACGGCATGATGGTCACCGGGTCGGTCGTTCGCATCGACCGCGACGAGGTCCTCCTCGACATCGGCTACAAGTCCGAAGGCGTCATCCCCGTCAACGAGTTGTCGATCCGTAACGACATCGACCCCTCCGAGGTCGTGTCGCCGGGTGAGCAGATCGAAGCCCTCGTCGTCCAGAAGGAAGACAAGGACGGCCGCCTGATCCTGTCCAAGAAGCGTGCCCAGTACGAGCGCGCTTGGGGCACGATCGAAGAGATCAAGGAAGGCTCCGGCGTCGTCACCGGCCCGGTCATCGAGGTCGTCAAGGGCGGCCTGATCATCGACATCGGCCTGCGCGGCTTCCTGCCCGCATCGCTGGTCGAGCTGCGCCGGGTGCGCGACCTGGCCCCGTACCTCGGGCGTGACCTCGAGGCGAAGATCATCGAGCTCGACCGCAACCGCAACAACGTGGTGCTGTCCCGCCGTGCCTACCTGGAAGAGACCCAGAAGGAACAGCGCGACGAGTTCCTGGCCAACCTGGCCCCGGGCGAGCGCCGCAAGGGCGTCGTGTCCTCGGTGGTCAACTTCGGTGCGTTCGTCGACCTGGGCGGTATGGACGGGCTGATCCACGTGTCCGAGCTGTCCTGGAAGCACGTCGATCACCCCAGCTCCGTCGTCACCGTCGGCGACGAGGTGGACGTCGAGGTGTTGGAGGTCGACACCGACCGCGAGCGCATCTCGCTGTCGCTCAAGGCCACCCAGCAGGATCCGTGGCAGGAGTTCGCTTCCGCCCACCAGGTTGGGGAGCTGGTCTACGGCCGGGTCACCAAGCTGGTGCCGTTCGGTTCGTTCGTCCAGGTGGGCGAGGGCATCGAGGGCCTGGTGCACATCTCCGAGATGTCCCAGCATCACGTCGACCTGCCCGAGCAGGTCGTCACCCCCGGCGAGGAGCTGTGGGTGAAGATCATCGATCTCGACCTGCAGCGTCGCCGGATCAGCCTGTCGATCAAGCAGGCCGCCGAGGGTGGCATCGTGGCCGCCGAGTACCAGGAGCACTTCGGCGAGCACGCCTACGACGATGAGGGCAACTACATCGGTTCGGGCATCGAGGGCGAAGGCCCCAGCGAGGCTGAGGAGGCCTGGACGGCCTACTACGCCGAGCAGGGCGACGCTCCGGCTCCCGAGGGCGACGAGCCCGCAGCGGCCGAGGGTGACGAAGCTCCGGCCGAAGAGCCGGCAGCAGAGCCGGCTCCGGAAGCCTGATCCACGGCGGGGCCTCACCCTGCCGATCGAAAGTCCATGACTGTGGGGAGGACCGATTTGGTCCTCCCCACAGTCGCGTCCGGGAGCGCTGGGGGCGGGTGCTGAGCGCCGACCGCTATCGGCGGCGGTTGCCTCGATGGGCATGGCGTTCGATCGCCAGGCGCACCAGCTCGTCGATCAGCTCGGTGTACGGCACGCCGCTTGCTTCCCACAGGCGCGGGTACATCGACGCCGGGGTGAAGCCGGGCATCGTGTTCATCTCGTTGAGCAGCAGGCCGCGGCCGGGCGACTCGTAGAAGAAGTCCACCCGTCCCAGGTCGGCGCCGCGCAGCGCCCGGTAGGCGACCAGCGCCAGGCGTTGGGCCTCCTCGATCGCCTCGGCGGGCAGCTCCGCCGGGATCACCAGCTCGGCCGAGCCGGTGACGTACTTGTCCTCGTAGTCGTAAAACTCGGCGCCGGAGACGATCTCGCCGGGCAGCGACACCCGGGGCTCCTCGTTGCCGAGGACACCCAGCTCGATCTCCCGGCCGTTCACGGCCTCCTCGAGCACGATGTACTCGTCGTGCTCAAGCGCCACGGCGACGGCGGTGGCCAGGTCGTCGGCGTTCGTCGCCTTGGAGATGCCGACCGAGCTGCCCAGGTTGGCCGGTTTGACGAAGATCGGCAGGCCCAGCCGCTCGACCGCCGAGGCGAGTGTCTCGGGGCCGACCTCCCGCTCGTGGAGCGCCACCCAGCCGGCTTGCGGGATGCCGGCGTGGCCGCACAGCTCCTTGGCGACCGCCTTGTCCATGGCGACTGCGGATCCCAGCACGCCGCTGCCGACGTAGGGGAGGCCGCTCATCTCCAGCAGCCCCTGCACGGTGCCGTCCTCGCCGTTGGGCCCGTGCAGCAGCGGGAGCACCACCGTCGCCAGCGCGTCGCCATGCACGTTGTCGCTGGTGTGGCGCAGGTGGCCGATCGGGTCGACGTGGTCGCCCGACACGGTGAGGGCCTTGGCCTCGGCGCCGTCCAGCGCCGGGAGGCCCTGCAGTTGCAGCCAGCGCCCGTTGCGGGCGATGCCGATCAGATGGACGTCGTAGCGGTCGGGATCGAGCGCAGCCAACACGTTGCGGGCGGTCACCCGGGAGACGTCGTGTTCGGCGGATTGGCCGCCAAAGAGCACCACCAGGCGCACCCGCTGTGGGAGGTCGACACGTCCCGACCTCGGCGTCGGGCGGTTGGTGCCACCGACCGGGTCTGCTTCGCCGGCGGTCGCCGGACCTTCGTGTGCCACTGGATCGGCCATGTCACGCTCCGCGCTGGTCGGTCATCGGTCGAGGGGAGGGGTTCGCCGTGCTGATGTTGCACCGCTCGCCGGGCCCCGAGACTACGCAATCGGGCTCTGGAGGCGGGAAGGCGTCGCCTGCCGGCGGGGGGAGGCCGGTCGGTGCGACCGGCCGGCCGTGTGGCGGTTCAGGACTGAGGTCGGAACGGTCGATCGTGGGAGACTGAGGGCATGCAGGTACCCCTCGCTGCGCTGACCAGTCCTCTTCGCGCCACCTTGATCGGCGCCGATGCCACGATCGACCGGGTCATCACCGATTCCCGCCTGGCCCGGCCCGGCGACCTGTTCGTGCCGCTGGTCGCCGAGCGCGACGGTCACGACTTCGTCGCCGCCGCTCTGGCCGCTGGGGCGACGGCGGCGCTGTCGGAGCGCGGCACCGACGATCTGGGGCTCGACCACGACGCCCGCCTGCTGCTGGTGGCCCACACCGGGGCGGCGCTGAACGACCTGGCCCGCTTCGCCCGGGACCGCATGTCGGCCCGCGTCATCGGCGTCACCGGTTCGGTGGGCAAGACGACCGTGAAGGATCTGATGGCGGGGGTGTTGGGAGCGCATCTGGTCACCTCGGCGAGCGAGCGGTCGTTCAACAACGAGATCGGCGTCCCGCTGACCCTGTGCAATGCGCCCGACGACGTCGAAGCGCTGGTGGTGGAGATGGGCGCCCGGGGCCCAGGCCACATCGCAGCGCTGTGCGAGCTGGCCCAGCCGCAGGTGGGCGTGGTCACCGTGGTCGCCGGAGCGCACCTGGAGCTCTTCGGCGATCTGGCCGGTGTGGCGGTGGCCAAGGGCGAGCTGATCGAGGCCCTGCCCGCTGATGGCACCGCGGTGCTCAACGCCGACGATCCGCTCGTCGCCGCCATGGCCGGTCGCAGCGCAGCGCCGGTGCTCACCTTCGGGCGCTCGGCAGGCGACGTACGTGCCAGCGACGTCGCTCTGGGCGACGACCTGCGGGCATCCTTCCTGCTGAGCAGTCCCTGGGGGTCGGCGCCGGTGCGCCTGGCGATCGCCGGCGAGCATCACGTCACCAATGCGTTGGCGGCGGCGGCGGTCGCCCTCGACGCCGGAATCGCGGTGGAGGCGTTGGCCGAGGCGCTGGGGACATCGACGATCAGCCCGTGGCGCATGGAGGTGGTGACCACCCCCGGGGGGGCCACGTTGATCAACGATGCCTACAACGCCAACCCCACGTCGATGAGCGCCGCCCTGACGGCGCTGGCGGCGCTGCCCGCCCGCCGCAAGGTGGCGGTGCTCGGCGAGATGGCCGAGCTGGGGGCGGACGCCGAGGCGCTGCATCACGAGATGGTCGCCCAGGCCCGCAGCCTCGACATCGAGGTGGTCGCTGTCAGCACCGGGGCCTATGGGGTCGACGGGGTGCAACCGACGGACGCGGTCGCAGCCTTGGCATCGCTCGGCGAGGGCGAGGCAGCGCTGGTCAAGGGCAGCCGGGTTGCGGGTCTCGAACAGATCGTCAGTCGAGTACTGGCCGGGTAAGGGGCCGACGCTCGGGAAGCTGGTTGCGATCGAGGTTGCCCACCTTGGTGAGCGCCAGCGCGACCACCGCCCCAAACAGCAGCACCGGCGTGCCGCCGACCCGGTCGATCACCGGACCGGCGAGCAGGCTGCCGACCGGCACCAGCCCGGCCCAGGCGATCATCCACAGGCCCATCACCCTGCCCCTGTGCTCGTCGTCGACCTCCTCCTGAAGGGTGGTCGACAGCGCCGTCACCAGGGTGAAGTAGAAGAAGCCGAGCGCAAAGACGATGAAGTGGGCGGCGACCGGGTCGTGGGTGAACGCAAACGCTGCGAGCGTGACGGCGAAGGCGGGTAGGGCGAACAGCGGCACCCGGTGCAGCGGTCGTCCGCCCAGGACGGTTCCCAGCAGGATGGCGCCGCCGGCCGCTCCCAACCCGAAGGCGGCAAACAGGCGGTAGAAGGCGCTGCCGGTGATGCCCAGCTGGTTCTCGGCCAGGCCGGGCAGCTGGTAGATGAATACCAGCGAGCACAGCGAGAACAGGCTGACGATGCCCAGCACCCGGCGCAGCACCGGATCCTGGCGGGCGGTGTCCAGCCCCTCTCGGAAGCGGGCCCACGGTCCCACCGCCCCATCGGTTGGAGGCGTAAACGCCACCTTGGCGGCGCCGACCGCAGCGATGACGAACACGTACGTGCCGGCGTTGATCAGGAAGATCCAGCCGGTGCCCAGCGAGGAGACGAGGGCGGCCAGCAGCGGGCCGAGCACCCGAGACCCGTTCATCGCCGCCGAGTTGACCGCCACGGCGCCGGACAGGTCCCGACGGTCGACCAGGTGGGGGAGGAGGGCGCCGTTGGACGGCGCGATCAGTGCGTTGGCCATGCCGATCCCCAGCACGATCAGCACCAGCGCCCAGGGCGGCGGGTGACCGCTCCAGGCGACCATGGCCAGCACCACCGACAGGCTTCCCTGTACGGCGGACCCGGCCATGATGATGTGGCGGCGGTCAAAGCGATCGGCCAGCACCCCGCCGACCGGCGAGGCGAGCAGCATCGGCCCCAGCTGGGCGAAGGACACCAATCCGACGAAGGCGCCGGAGTGCGTCAGCTGGTTGGCCAGAGCGATCAACGTGACGTTCTGCATCCAGGTGCCGATGTTGGATGCAAAGGCCCCAGCGGCGACGCGGCGAAAGGCCTGGTGGCTTAGCGCCGCCCCGACGGTCCCGTGGCGCCGTTCGTTGCGGGCGCCGGCGCTTCGACGACGTCGTAGGCGCAGTGTTGGCTCGGCCAGCGCCGTCGGATCCTCCACCGTGGAGGGCAGATCGGCGCCGCTCAGCTCGTGATCGGCAACAGGAGAAGCTGAGGTGGAGGTGGAGGTGGCTGGGGGAGGGTTCATGGGAGTCGTCGGAGCACCGCTCAACCCAAGAAGCACATCTCAGAACCGTACGGTGTCAGAGCGATGATACGGCACCTCCGTCCGGCCGTGACCGGAGGAACCCCGTTTCGGTTTGGTCATCTGTCACAACTGCCACTTTATGGTGGGTCCTGGCATTCTCGGCCTGACGGCTCATCGGCCGGCAGGGGGGGGCCGAACCAAACCAACATCCCCGTTCGACGTACCCTGGGTGGATGGAGACCGGTCACAGCGCGACGGAGCGCGATTGGTACCGAGTCCTCGGAGTCGACCGTCAGGCGGGCGGGGACAGCATCCGCGTGGCCTATCGGGAGTTGGCGTGGCGTCTCCATCCCGATCGTCAGGAGACTCCCGGCGCTTCCGGGAGCCTCTCCGACGCCGAGCGCCGGGTGGCCGAGCGGCGCATGCGCGAGGTCAACGAGGCCTTCAGAGTGTTGGGTGAGCCCGCTCGTCGGCGCGCCTACGATCACGCCCGATTCGGGACCGACAGCTCGGAGCGCTCGGGCCGGGCTGCCTCCAGCAGCACCGCATCAGGTGGAACACGCCCGTCATCGGGCGGTCGAACCGGTGGTTCGGGTCGCCCGAGGGGTGCCGGCGGGCAGGTTCACACCGAACGTCAGCGCCGCGCGGCGGTCGAGGTGACCGAGGAACACGACGACGATTTGGTGGACGTCGCCGGCGACGGCGTGCACGGGCTTCTGTTCTCGCGGTTGGTGCCGGCTTTGGTGGCGGTGCTTCTGCTGGGGATCGTCGTGTTCAGCGCGTTTGCCGGCGGAGGCATCAAAGACCCATCAACAGATGACCCCGGGTGCGTGCTGGGCAACACGCTGGTCGACTGCGCCAAGCCCAACGACGGGCGCATCGTCGGCCTCGCCGACGCCGCCCATCGCTGCCCTGCCGGGTCGCGGCTGGTCAAGCTGGCCGCCGAGTACTGCGTCGAGTCGTAATCGCCCCTCGGACACGGTGGTTCCGACCTTGGCGTGGTACCCGGAGCACGGGTATGGTTTGCCGCTTCGGGGCCCATAGCTCAGCTGGTTAGAGCGCTGCCTTCACACGGCAGAGGTCAGAGGTTCGAGTCCTCTTGGGCCCACTCCACGTTGCGGCGGAGCATCGGTCTCTGGGGTCGAGCGGAGGCCGACGAGAAGTTCTCCCAGTCGCCATCGATGGCCCGGACGTCGTCGTAGTCCATGATCGACCAGTAGCGGCCCGCAGATTCGATCTCGTTGAAGTGAACGGGGCCGTCGGCCCGTAGCCGAACATAGTGGTCACTGTTCGCCGAGCTTCGGTCCGGGCACGGCCCCGGCAGCCCGTCGCTTCCGGGCAACCGTGCCCCGATTTAGTGAGTTCGCCCGAGAATTGGTGCGCGAGCACCCGTCCGCGTGGCATGGTTCTCAGTCGCTACATTTGGATAGGTGAGATAACCCATGGAACGGTTCTGGCGCTCAGCAGGGATACAGCTAGGCAGGTACTGGTGGGCGGTGTTCGGCGCCATGTTGGCCATCACGGTGTTGCTTGCGTTCGGGCTGACCCGGCTCGAGTTCGCAACCGGCCAGGACAGCTACCTCAACCAGGACTCCCAGATCGCCATCGACAACGTGCGCTATCAGGCGGACTTCGGTGGCGAGACCGCCATCGTGTTGTTCCAGGCCCAGGAGGGCCACGACATCACCGAGCTCTTTCAGGGTGCGAACCTCGAGGAGCTGAAGCGCCTGGAGGCCGAGCTGCGGGATATCCCCGAGGTCTACGCGGTGCTCGCGCCGCTGACCGCGGTGCAGTACTCCGAGGCGATTGTGACCGAAGGGGTCGGCACCAACGCTCTGCTTTCGGCCGCCGAACGGGACCCTGATCCCAAGGCCAAGGAAATCCGCCAGGCGGACATCTCAACCACGTTGGCACGGCTCAACTCGGTGCAAACCAAGGACATGTCCAATCCGGACTGGGTCAACTTCCTGTTGTTCGACAACACCGGTTTCGCCGTTGAGGGCGACGAGGTCGTTCCACCTGCGGCCGAGGACCGCAACGTACGGGGTTCACTGCAGTCGACGTTCCCGAACCTGCAGACCGCTGTTGGCGGTGTGGTCATCGAGGGCAACGCCAGCCTCGACACGCTGTCGAACGTCACCCAGGCGACCCTCGACATCGTCTCGGACGCCAACTTCGAGGGCTTCGACGTGATCACCACGGGCTCCCCGGTGTTCCTCAAGGACATCAACGACTACCTGCAAGGCGGCATGCTCACCCTCGGCGCCGCTGCGGTGGCGATCATGGCCGTGATCCTGCTGTTGATGTTTCGGGTGCGGTGGCGCCTGCTGCCCCTGCTGAGCGTGCTGGTCGGGGTGGTCTGGGCGTTCGCAATCCTGGGTCTGATCAACGTGAACCTGTCGCTGGTCACCATCTCGGGTCTCCCCATCCTGATCGGACTCGGGATCGACTTCGCCATCCAGATCCAGAACCGCGTCGAGGAGGAGGTGGTGTTGGACAAACCGACCCATCCCATCTCGGAGACGCTTGCGAACCTGGCGCCCGCCCTGATCGTCGCCACAGTCGCCGGGATGCTGGCGTTCCTGGCGTTGTTGATCTCCCAGGTGCCCATGATCCGCGACTTCGGCGTGATGCTGGCGGTCGGCGTGATGGTGCTGGTGGCGGTCGGCATCGTGTTGCCCACCGCCGTGTTGGGTATCAGGGAGTGGAAGCAGCGCACCGTTCAACGGGGCACCTCCATCCCCGAGCGGATCGTCGTGTGGCTCGGTGGGCTCCCCGCCAAGTCAGCTGTGCCGCTGTTGTTGGCGTCGGTGCTGTTGTTCATCGCAGGCGTGGCCTTCGAGGGCAGCATCCGGATCGAATCGGATCCCGTGCGTTGGATCAACCAGTCGAGCCAGACCGTCAAGGACGTCGACACCCTCGAGGAGGCCACCGGCTTCTCGTCCAACCTGGGGGTGCTGGTGAGCGCCAACAACGTGCTCGCCCAGCCTGTGGCCGATGTGGTGTTCGACTTCACCGAGGATGCCGAAGCGACCGACGACGTCGTGGCTTCTTCGAGCGTCGAGAACACGATCGCCAAGATCATCAACGTTCCAGGCGCTACTCCGTTGGCCCCACGTCCGAGGATCTGGTCGCCGCGACGGAGGTGATGCCCCCGATGTCGAGGCGCTGCTGCTCAAAGCCGACCGGGCCGCCACACAGGTCAACCTCCGCCTCGCTCCCGCCAGCCTCGAGGAGCGTGCTGTGGTGGTGGAACGCCTCGAAGCCGACCTGACCGAGCGCATCGCGGAGCTCGACCTGCCGGAGGACTCGGTCCTTCTCGCCGAGCTCGAGGACGGTGACCCCCCCATCAGGGCAACCCCCTCGGGCTTGGCCGTGGTCGGTGTCGGCCTGTTGCAGAACCTGTCCGCCAACCGCGCCATCCTCACCTATCTGGGCCTGGCACTGGTTGCGCTGTGGTTGCTGGTACGCCACCGCAGTCCGGCGCGAGCGCTGCTGACGATGATCCCCATCGGCCTCGCCGTCGGTGTGTCCACTGCGATCGTCGGGGCGGTCGGGCTCACCCTTTCACCGCTCACGACCGTGTCGGGTCCGCTGGTGATAGCGACCTGCACCGAGTTCTCGGTGCTGATCATGGCCCGATTCCTCGAAGAGCGACAGCGAGGTCTCCAACCGGCCGAAGCCTCGGAGCAAGCCGCCCGACGCACCGGGCGCGCGTTCTTCACCTCTGCGATGACCACCATCGGAGGTTTCGCCGTCTTGATCGGCTCCGCCCTGCCGCTGCTGCGCGACTTCGGAATCATCGTGACGCTCAACGTGGCCATCGCCCTGCTGGCTGCGCTGGTCGCCATGCCCCCGATCCTGCAATGGGCTGACGCCAAGGGCTACCTCGACACCGGCGAGTACGCCCCGGAAGCGGCGGTGGTGCTCGCCTCGAAACCGACGGGTGCGCGCTTGGCCGTGTGGATCGTCAGCGTCGTGATCGTCGCTGCAACGGCGGTGGGTTTGTTCCTCGCAGCCGACACGGCGAGCGGGGACACCACGGAGATCAACTACGTGCCCCAGGAACTGCCGGCCACGCCCGCTGCGGGACCGGAGGGTGAGCCACCTGGCTAAGTGACGATCGACGTCGCCGACCGCCCCGGCGATGTGACCGCCGGCCTGTGAGTCTTGTCATCAACGTTGCCGATCCGGACACCGCCTGCCCGCCAATAGGGGCAGCGTGCTCTCCTCTAGACTTTTCGATTGGCGAAGTTTTCTGTCGCCACCCTGGCAGCCGAGAATGAGGTCCAGTGAAACTCACGAACGAGACCACACATCAGTCCGCTGAGAGACCTGCGTCCGTCATGTTGAGACAGAGCTACAAGCGCAGGTTCAACGTGGCCGAGATGTACGACGCGCTCGTGTTCGTACCGCGAGCGGCGCTGTCGCTGATCAACAACCGCAAAAACTCCATCGTCGACATACACCTCGTAGAACGGCTGCAGCTTGCAGTGACCGAGGTCAACGGTTGTGCAGCCTGCTCCTACGCACACACGAAGATGGCCCTACGCGAAGGGATGAACGGCGAGGAAATTGCCTCCTTCCTGAGTGGGAGCACCGATTTCATACGACCGGACTGACGTTCCGCACTTCTCCGGGGCGTTGTAACCGCATTTGGGTGACCGGGTTGGGGTGGCGGTCAGGTGGTGTAGGTGGTGGTGGGGATGTCGAGGAGTTGAAGGATCTGGTGTTGTTGGGGGGTGAGGTCGGGCTGGAACGTTTGGATGGTGGTGCCGGTGTGGTCGGTGAGGTGGTGGCGTGCGACACCGGCGAAGATTTGGAGGATTCGTTGGGCTGATGGTGCGGTGCAGGGCCGGTGTTCGGGGTAGAGCGGGATGTCGGCCAGGTTGAGGTCGGCCATGTTGTTGCGGATATGTCGTTCGATGAGCGCGCCGGTGAGGAGCGCGAGGAACTGGCAGAGCAGCAGCGCTTCGATTCGGTGGACGTTTTGGAGGTAGACGGGGGCGACGGCTTGGTGGCCTTTGAGGAGGTGGTTTCGGCGTTCGAGGTTGGGTTGGTAGCGGTAGGCGGCGAGGACTTCGGCATCGGTGAGATGTTGGTCGTTGGTGATGAGCGGGAAACAGCCGTCGCTGGCGGCGTCGTGTGCGATGAGGGTTTCGTTGGTGTGGAAGACGAGCCGGTGGCGAGTCGACACGATCTTGCGGTAGTTGGTGTTGGGGCCTGGTCGGCCCCGCTTCTCCTGTTTGAGCTTGGTGGTGGTGTCTTCGGTGATGGTGTAGCCAACCCAGCGGGCGGCGCCCGTTGCCTTGAGTGCGGCGTCGGCTGCGGTCTGGACGGCGACCTTGGTTTTCATTCGGGTTTTTGGGGAGAGCAGTCGTTGGTTGAGGTCGTCGAGCGCTGTGATGCCTTTGGAGATCCGGTCGGTTCGCGAGTCGGCGTCCCGGTCGGTTTTGGTGGAGGACCGGACCCAGATGATCCGGTAGCCCTCGATCGAGGGTCCGGCCGGGTTGGTGGTGGTGTGCCAGGTCTCGGCGGGGTTGCCCTGTCGGCCGGCGGGCCGCCGGTGGGCTTCGGTCCAGGTGGTGACCGGGTGGGTGGCGATCCGGTCGCGGAACTGGTGGTCTTCTTTCCGGGTGCGGGGCAGGATCGTGACGAACCGGCCGCCGCGGCTCGCGATGTGGTCCATCGCCGGACGGTTCGCGAGTTTCGAGTCGGCCACATACAGAAAGTCGGTTCTGCCGACCAGTGCGGCGAGTCCGTCCCAGGTGGGGATGTGGGTGGGGTCGTCGCCGGTGTTGCCGTCGAGAACCCGGAACGCGACGGGGACGGCGCCGTCGGCTGACACGGTGAGCACACACAACAGCTGTTTCAAGTCTGGGCGGTGGTCCTTGTTGTGCCCGTACGTGATTGTCGGGGTTGCCTGGTCGCCACGGGTTTGGCCGGTCGCTTGGTGGTAGCCGCCGGAGAACGTGACGGTCGTCGAGTCGTTGTGCAACTGCTCCATGTTGATGTCGAACTCGCGGACCGCGGCCAACACCGTTCGGGTGATCAGGCTGGCCCGATCCGCGCCGAAGAGCCGGTCCAACATCCGGCCGGTCCGGTCGTCGTTCAACCCGTCCACATCCGCTGCGGTCATGCCGAACAGGGACGGGTCGAACCCGCCGCCCATTCGCCCAACGCGTAGATCGGCTGGTGGTCGATGGTCAGGTTCCGGACCAACAGCCCAATCACCACAGCAGGGTCCAACCGGAGTCGGGCGTCGTTCGCTGGGAGGTGGGCGTCGATGATCGCGTCGAGACTCATCCGGGCCAGGAAATGGTTGACGATCGGCAGGGCCCCCAACGTTTCGGTGCGAAGCGTGAACGGCCCCGACTCGCTTTGAACCATGTGCGGCCTCGATCCCTGAGGAGGGTCCTTGACGGCCCGTCCGTTGGCAGACAGTATACCTACTGTCTGCTCGTCAGAACGCGGATGCACACCGAGCCCGGAGACAGACGTGGCCACACGCCTCGAGCAGTATCAACACCAGTACGAACAGCTTCAAGCCGAACTCGCCGACGTCGGGTTCACCTGCCAGGGCAGCGTCCTGGAGCGCTACACATCATGCGGGAACCCAAACTGTCGCTGCCAAGCCGACCCACCCCAACGCCACGGCCCCTACTGGCAATGGACCCGCAAAGTCGCCAACAAGACCGTCACCGTACGGCTCACCCCCGACGAGGCCGCCCTCTACAAAGAATGGATCGCCAACAACCGCCGGCTCCGACGGATCATCGCCGACATGGACAAGACCTCAGCCAAAGCCCGCAAAATCCTGCTCAACCATGCCGCCAAGACCACCGGCTAGAACACCGTCAGCCCCGGCCCAACAAATGCCGACCTAACACCTCCGAGAAGTGCGGAACGTCAGACCGGAAGAAGCGAAGGCCATCATTTTCGCTCAGCACTTTGCGGATACGGGGGGCCATCCCAAGAGCTACGCCTACGACTCGCTGGTTGATGAATACGGCAGCGAGTCGGCTCAGGTCATGCTTTCGGCTGCTCAGGTCATGCTCGCCGGCAACGTGTATGGGATTCCGTTGAGCGCGTTCCAGTCCCGCCTCCGGAATATGCCTTTCCCGGACAGTTCCCTGCCGTACGAGCTGGGGATGCTCGCTGTTGGCCCCGCTATCTTGCCGATCGCATCGATCCACGGTGCGCTGAGAGGTCTGATCGGTCGGCCGAACGAACGATTCGACCGCGAACCCGAGACGATAAGTTGACCACGGGCCGGTGACCGCCTGGCACTCGATGATCACGCTCCGGTAAGCCACTCAGGTTTGGTGCCACGGATTTGAGCAGCGTGCACCACGGTGCCGCTTCGTCGGTGAAGCAGCCGCCCGCAGCAACGGTTTCGGCCGACCCAGCGTGAGCCGGTGCGGCTCCTTTTTCTCGGGGAGGGCCTCCCACCAAGGTTTTCGATTGGCGTGGCCAGGATTTGAACTTCGGCCTTCGGGTGATGAGCCCGACAGGCTTCCAAGAGATGGCCCCGGGACAGGACTGGCGCCGGCCGTCACACGGACCGGGATCCCGATCCGGGTGTGGTGCTGGCCCGGGAACACCAACGACCAGGCCCTGATCCGTCAGGTCAAAGACGACCTCGCCGACTGGAAACTCGGGCATGTCATCTGGGTTGCGGACCGCTGGTTCTCCTCGGCTGAGAACCGCCGGTACCTCCAACGAGGCGGCGGGAACTACATCATCGGCGAGAAGATCCGCGGGAACACCGAAGCCGCCACAGCATTGGCACGACCGGGCAGCTACCACCAGATCCGTCACAACATGCGGGTCAAGGAAGTCCGGATCGACGACGGCGCCGCACGGGACCGGTTCGTGACCTGTCACAACCCCGAACAAGCCGAACGCGACGCCACGATCCGCGGCCAGCTTGTTGAACGGCTCCAAACCGGGATCGACGACACCGACACCGCCACCCCCGACGAACGGACCGCCTTGGCGGCGAAGCTCCCGGGGGCTGTGCGCCGCTACCTCCGCACCACCAAGACCGGTCTCCTGCGTGTCGACTGTCGACAAGGCAGCCATCGCCGCCGAAGCCAAACTCGACGGGAAATATTTGCTCCGCACCGCCGATCCGTCGCTCACTGTCGAGGACATCGCGCTCGGCTACAAACAGCTCCTCGAAGTCGAACGAGGCTGGCGCGACATGAAATCCACCCTTGACCTCCGGCCCGTCTACCACCGGCTCGAGGATCGCATCCGGGCCCACGTCATCTTGTGCTGGCTTGCGCTCCTCCACATCCGGATCGTTGAAACCCGCACCAACGACACCTGGACCAACATCCGCAACGAGCTCGACCTGATGCACCTCGGCACGTTCACCGGACCCGCAGGCACCATCCAACGCCGGACCACAACCACCGCAGCCCAGCACAAGATCCTGGCCGCTGTCGGCCTCAAAGAGCCCGCCGCCTACACCAGCATCCAGCCTGCCACCCCCGCCTGAACCCGCCACCGAGGCACCAAAACGCCTAGTGACACGGCTCCCATCCCGACGGGAGCCGATTCTCCGCGCCCACACTGGGATCCAGGCACCTAGACCGCACAGTCAGCTGCGGAACCCAGGTTGGAGGCCAACGACTTTCGGGTCTTCGTGTGCTCCGGTGGCGGGCGCGACTTCATGCGCCTCTTCGCCGAGTCCGCATGGGGTATCCCCAGGGAACATGTCATCGGCACCGCTCCCAGATACACCTACACCGACGGGGGTCATCAAGCGTGGCGGTGAGCTCCTGGGAGGGCCCCGCCGCCAACGCGAGGGTGACCTGGACGTGGCTTCCGGCAGCGACGCCGGTCGCCTCGCGGATCGCGGCGCTGACGGGGACGAGGTGCTGCCCGCCCATCACCCCGACCGAGGTTTGGTAGGTGTACCCGTCGAGGGTGACGACGACCGCCGGCCGCTGTCCGGCATCGAGTTGATCAAGAACCTCGTTTGGAACGGGGATGCCGGTCTTGGTCGGTGATCCGGCGATGACGGCGTCAAACGCCACGCTGGGTGGGTCAGTGCTCATGAATCACCCCTCGGGCATCTGGCGATCAACCGGTCGGGCGTGGCGCCGTGTTTCCCGGGCCTAGCATCGTCGGGAAACGGCCGAAGGGGACGTGATGGACGGGGAGCAGCGACGGGCGGCAGCTGCGTTCGTGGGGCACGGCAGTCCGATGAACGCATTGGAACGCAACCGGTTCACGGATGGCTGGCGCGCCCTCGCTACCCACATCCCCGAGCCGTGGGCGGTTGTTGTCATCTCGGCCCACTGGTACACAAACGCCACGGCCGTCACCGCCATGGCCAGGCCTCGGACGATTCACGATTTTTACGGCTTCCCCGACGAGCTGTTCGCGTTCGACTATCCGGCCCCGGGTGCGCCGGGCGTTGCGGAGGAGGTCGCCGACGTGGTGAAGCCTCGATGGGTTGGTCTGGACAGGGACAGCTGGGGCCTCGACCACGGCACCTGGTCGGTGCTTGCCCACATGTTCCCGAGCGCCGACGTGCCGGTGGTGCAACTGTCCATCAACGCACTGGAGCCACTCGACTACCACGTCGATATTGGTCGCCGTCTGGCCGGACTGCGAGACAGCAACGTTCTCGTGCTCGGCAGCGGCAACGTCGTGCACAATCTGCCGAGCATCGCTTGGGACCAGCCCGACGGAGCCTTCGACTGGAACCGGCGCTTCGCTGACGCCGCTCGGGAGGTGCTGCACGACGCCCCCGGCGACGTGCTTCGCCTGGTCGAGCACCCGGACTTTGAGCGCGCCGTGCCAACACCCGACCACTTCATTCCGCTCCTCTACGTCGCAGCTCTTGCAGCCGAAGCCGGCGAGCCTGCGGTCAGACTCATCGATGGCTCCGCGTACGGGTCACTATCCATGGCCTGTTACGGCGTTGGCGTTTCCGGCCCGCTGGCCGGTGACACGGCGGCAGGTGGCGCGGCGATGCCGGATCCCACTGACGTACCCGCCGAGCAGACGAACCTCTGAGGGCGGCGGTTGGTCGCGCTGGTGACGTTGACCGAGGGTCGCGCTGGCCAGCGCGACCCTCGGTTCTGCCGGATCAGCTACTTGCCGGTGACGCGCTCCATCTGCTCGCCGCAGCAGATCTCGGAGTGCACCATCTCCGGTGGGCACGGGCAGGGCTTCTCGTAGACGAGCTGGGGCGTCGCACTTCTGGCAGGCATAGCGCTCTCCGGCTTCACGGGACATGGTGGCTCCTTGTTTGTCGAGCGGGCGTGCCGTGACTGTCGGCCCGGTGCCGCCGTCCAAGGATGCCCCGGCTGTTCAGCGGAGTCGATGGTTCATTTGGCCTGGATAAGTGATGAAATAACAATATTGCTCAAGGTGTAATGTTTTGACCGTGGAGCACCTCAACGTCATCGTCGTCGGGGCCGGCCTGTCGGGTATCGCCGCCGGGCATTACCTGAGCAACGACTGCCCGTGGGCGGACTACGCCATCCTGGAGGGCCGCGAGGCGATGGGTGGCACGTGGGACCTGTTTCGCTACCCGGGCCTGCGCTCGGACTCGGACATGTTCACCCTGGGCTACTCCTTCCGGCCGTGGGACGGCGCCAAGGCGATCGCCGACGGCGACTCGATCCTCCGCTACGTCCAAGAGACAGCGGCCGAGGAGGGCATCGACGGAAAGATTCGCTACGGGCACCGCATCGTCGCGGCCGAATGGTCGACCGAGGACGCCCGTTGGACCGTGCAGGTCGAGCGAACCGGGAGCGACGGGCCAACCACCCTCACGTGTGACTTTCTGTTCTCCTGCACCGGCTACTACCGCTATGACCACGGCTACACGCCCGACTTCCCCGGCCTGGACAGCTTTGGCGGCACGGTGGTGCACCCCCAGCACTGGCCCGACGACCTGGACGTCACGGGCAAGCGGGTGGTGGTGATCGGCAGCGGGGCCACCGCAATCACCCTGATCCCGTCGCTGGCGCGCGACGCCGAGCACGTCACCATGTTGCAGCGCACGCCCAGCTACGTCGCCTCGCTGCCGGCGATCAACCCGCTGGCCGACCGGGCGCGCCGTTGGCTGCCCGCCAAGGTGTCGGGCCCGGTGGTCCGCTGGGCGTTCGCCCTGGGCACGCTCGGCTCCTACAAGCTGTCCCGTTGGCGCCCGGCGGTGGTGAAGAAGGCGCTGCGCCGCGAGGCCGCCCGCCAGCTGCCCGAGGGCTACGACCTGGACACCCACTTCAACCCGCCGTACGACCCGTGGGACCAGCGGCTGTGCGTGGTGCCCGACGGCGACCTGTTTGCTGCGATCAGCGACGGCTCGGCCTCGGTGGTGACCGACCGCGTCGACACGTTCACCGAGTCCGGAATCCGGCTGAAGTCCGGCGACGAGCTGGAGGCCGACATCGTCGTGACCGCCACCGGCCTGGAGCTGCTGTTTGCCGGTGGCATGGAGCTGAGCGTGGACGGCGAGCCGCTCGACCTGCCCAGCAAGCTGACGTACAAGGGCATGATGCTTGAGGACGTGCCCAACCTGGCCCTGGCGATCGGATACACCAACGCCTCGTGGACGCTCAAGGCCGAGCTGACGTGTCAGTACGTGTGCCGCATCCTCAACCACCTGCGCGACACCGGGCTGCGCCAGGCCACGCCGCGCAACCGGGATGCCTCGATCACCGTCGCGCCGTTGCTGGGCCTCACCTCCGGCTACATCACCCGTGCGGCCGACCGGTTTCCCCAGCAGGGCAGCCGCTTCCCGTGGCAGGTGCACCAGAGCTACCTGCGCGACTACCGGGCGCTGCGGATGAGCGACGTGGTCGACGAGGCGATGGAGTTTTCCAACCGTCGGTCGCCGTCGCGGCCGCTCAGCGGTCGTTTGGACACAGCGCACACGGCGCCAGCGGGTCGTTCCGGCTCGGATAGTGTGCCCGTCGACGCACGAGATTGAGCGTGCCGTAACCCGAGACGCAACGAGATGACGTGACCAGCAACGAGCAGTCGGTTTCAGCATCTGAGGCCCTCGCCGACCGAAGTTCGGCCGACCCTGCTGAGCCTGAGGGGTACCCCAAGGCCCCGATGAGCCGCATGCTCGGCTTCGTCGCCGTCGTGCTCGTGTCGCTCATCGTGCTGATCGCGTCGCCATGGCGAGGCGGCTTTGGCTTCGCCTACATGGGGGTCGTGCCCGGAATTGCCGCAGTCATCGCGTCGACGCGGGTCGCTTTTCTCAGTGCCGTGATGACTGCGGGCGCCGTACTCGTCGGCGTAACCGTCAGCGGCTCGCTCCCGCTGTCGGTGCTGTGGATGACTTTGTTGGCAGTCGGCATCGTGTACGCCTCGCGCTACGGAGCTTCCAGCGTTGGGTGCATGATCACGGCGCAGGCGGCGATCGTGATCGTCTACGGCAGGGTCTATGCCGGCGCCCCCGAGCCGTTCAACCAGCCTCACACCTTCACCGGAGCACTGCCGGTGGCCGCCTTTGCCCTAGGTGGCGGCTTGGTCGTTGCGCTGGCGGGGCAGATCTTCCTGCGTCGCTTTCCCGGACGGTTGGGCGACGACCTCTCGGTGCAGGACTCGTGGTGGTACGGGGCTTCGGTGATTCCGCTGACCATCGTCGGCACGTGGGTGTGCCGCGCCTTCTTCCCGGGCACGCATTCGTGGTGGTTTCTGCTGACGGTCTATGTGGTGCTGTTGCCGGTCAGCGTGGCGGCAATCGAGCGCATGCGCGGCCGGGTGATCGGAACGGTTGCGGGCGCCGCCGTCGTTGCGGTCGTCACCTTCGTGGTCGCCGAGGCGGAACTGAGCGTCAACATCATCTACGGCCTGGCGCTCCTCGCAGCCGTTGGCACCATCGTCTTTGCCCATGGCTCCTACACCTTGGACGCCGCTTTCCTGACGGCGACCGTGCTCTTCGGCGGCTTTGGCTCGGCGAACAACCCGACGCTGCTGCACGGCGAGCGGGTGGGGCTCACCATCCTCGGCGCCGCCGCAGCGTTCGGGGCACTGCGATTCAACGATTGGCTGCGGGCGCGTGTCGATCAGCGACCGGAAGTCACGACATGACGATCGACCAACACGACGAGGATGCGCAGTGAAGCAGTTTGAGGGACGAGTAGCAGCGATCACCGGCGCCGGCTCGGGCATCGGGCGGGCGCTGGCAGAGAACCTGGCGGCCCAGGGCGCGCATCTGGCCCTCTCCGACGTGAATGAGGCCGGTTTGGCCGCCACGGTCGCCCGTTGTGAGGGGAAGGGCGTGAGGGTCACCTCCCAAAGGGTCGACGTGGCCGACCGCTTCGCTGTCGAGGCATGGGCCGACTCGGTCGTCGAGGATCACGACAAGGTCAACCTGATCGTCAACAACGCCGGCGTCGCCCTGGGTGCGACGGTCGAGTCGATGTCCTATGAAGACTTCGAGTGGCTGATGAGCATCAACTTTTGGGGGGTCGTCTACGGCACCAAGGCATTCCTGCCCCATCTGAAGGCGTCGGGAGAGGGCCACGTGGTCAACGTGTCCAGCGTGTTTGGGCTGGTGTCGATCCCGACGCAGTCCGCCTACAACGCCGCCAAGTTTGCGGTGCGGGGCTTCACCGACGCACTGCGCATCGAGCTTGAGATCGACCCCTGCGGGGTGTCGGCCACCACGGTGCATCCCGGCGGCATCGCCACCAACATCGCCAAGGATGCCCGCATGGACGAGAGCGTCGGTGATGTGGCCGGCTCGGCCGAGGAAGCCAAGTTGGAGTTCGACAAGTTTCTGCGCACCGACCCCGACAAGGCGGCCCGCCAGATCCTCAAGGCGGTGCAGCGAAACCGGCGACGGGCGCTGATCGGCCCCGACGCCGTCGTGTTCGACGGAGTATCCCGCCTGCCCGCCGGCATCTATCAGCGCGTGCTTGCCGGTGGAGCCCGCCGCCAGCGGGGCTGAGCCCGGAGCGCCCAACGAACCACCCTCCGGCGCCGCCCTTGGCACCGCTCCCGCGCTTACCGGAAAATCAACCCTGCGACTACCATTGGATGGTTCGTGCCCCGCCTCGCCCCCTTTGCTCCTGACGCTCCGCCGGACGACACCCCCGGGAACGACGACGCCTTCAGTGCTCCCGAACCCACCGGCGAGGTGTCCGACGCCTACCCCGAAAACGGGCTGACCGACGACGAAGTGGCCGAGCGGGTTGCCGACGGGCGGGTCAATCGTCGGCCCGGCGTGCAGGGAATGCGTACGAGCCGGATCGTCCTCACCAACGTGTTGAGCCCGGTCAACGGCATCATGCTGGCACTGTTCGTCCTGATCGGGATCTCGGGATTCTGGAAGGACGCCCTCTTCGTCGGGGTGGTCGTGACCAACACGGTGGTGGGCATCACCCAGGAACTGCGGGCCCGGCGTGAGCTCGACCAGCTCAAAGTGCTGACCGAGCCGGCGGCCACGGTCGTACGAGGCGGCCACACCTCGGAGGTGCAGGCCGACGACCTGGTCGAGGATGACCTCGTCGAGGTGAGTGCCGGGTTTCAGGTGGTGGCCGACGGCGAGGTGACCGACGCCGTCGGGCTGAGCGTCGACGAGTCGCTCTTGACCGGCGAATCCAAGGCGGTGGCCAAGGAGGTCGGCGATTCCATCCTGTCCGGCAGCTTCATCGTGGCGGGTCGGGGGCGTTTCCGGGCGACCGGGGTTGGCGCACACAGCTATGCGGGTTCGCTGACCACCGAGGCCCGACGATTCTCGATGGCCGGCTCCTGGCTGCAGGGCGAGATCAACCGCATCATCCACTGGCTGCTGTTCATCGTGCCGCCTGCGGCATTGGGGATGTGGCTGACGCGACGAGGCAGCGGGGACACCTGGCAAGAGGCGCTGCAAGGAACGGTGGCGGCCGCGGTGTCGATGGTGCCCGACGGCCTGGTGCTGCTGACCAGCGTGGCCTTTGTGGCCGGCGTGGTCACGCTGTCGCGCCACAAGGCGCTGGCCAAGCAACTGGCCACGGTGGAAAGCCTGGCCCGGGTGGACGTGTTGTGCATGGACAAGACCGGCACGATCACCACCGGCGAGCTGGAGTTTGTCGAGGCGGTCCCGCTCGACGACATCGAGGTGGACGAGGTGAAGCAGGTGCTGGCGGCGATCGCTGCTGCGGACCCGTCGCCCAACGCGACCAGTACGGCGATCGCCGAGGGTACCGGCACCCCGCCGGATTGGACGGTGGCTGCAGTGGAAGCCTTCCAGAGCCAATACAAGTGGGCGGGCGTCACCTTCGCCGGTCGGGGGATGTTCATCCTGGGAGCACCCGACGTGATGGTCGACGCCGACGACCCGGTGCTGGAGCGGGTGGGTGCCCTCAGCACGGGCGGGTCGCGGGTGTTGTTGCTGTCGAGGGCAGCGGAGAGCTCGTCGTTCCATCCGTTGCCCGACGATCTGACCCCGGTGGCCATCGTGGAGCTGTCCGACGAGGTGCGCGACGACGCCGCCGGCGTGATCGAGTTCTTCGCCCGCCAGGGCGTCGACCTCAAGGTGATCTCCGGCGACAACATCGGCACGGTTTCAGCGGTGGCCGAGCGCGCCAACATCACACAGATCGGCGAGCCGATCGACGCCCGTCGGCTGCCGTTGGACAGCGAACCCAGCGACGAGATGGCCGATGCGATGGAGTCGACCACCGTGTTCGGGCGGGTGACCCCCCACCAGAAGGAGGCGATGGTCTCCTCGCTTCAGGCCAGGGGTCACGTGGTGGCGATGACCGGTGACGGCGTCAACGACGTCATGGCGCTCAAGCAGGCCGATCTGGGCATCGCGATGGGGGAGGGCAGTGCCGCCGCCCGGTCGATCGCCGACCTGGTGCTGACCGACAACGCCTTCGCCACGCTGCCGGTCGTCGTCGACGAGGGCCGCAAGGTGATCAACAACGTCGAGCGGGTGTCCAACCTGTTCCTCACCAAGTCGGCGTATGCCATCGTGCTCACCGTTGCTGTCGCCGTGGCCAGCATGCCCTTTCCGCTGTTGCCCCGTCAGCTCACCCTGATCGGCACGTTCAGTATCGGGCTGCCCGGGTTCTTCCTGGCCCTCTCTCCCGAGGTCGATCGGCTGCGCCCCGGGTTTCTGCGCAGGGTGTTGTCCTTCGCCCTGCCCGCCGGGGTGATCGCCGCAGCGATGGCGATGGTGGCGTTCGTCTATACCCGCAACCAATTTGGCCTGCCGGAGGCCCGCACGATGACGACGCTGACGCTGCTGGCGATCGGGCTGGTGGTGCTGCTGGCCAGCAGCCGGCCCCTCCATCCCTGGAAGATCGGCCTCGCCGTCGGGATGGCGGTGTCATATGCGCTGATCTGCGGACTTTGGGTCACCCGGGACTACTTCGAGCTGAGCTACGTGGCCGATGCCGGGGTGTGGGGCGTCGGCGTGGGCGCATCCCTGCTTGGCGGAGTGCTGATCGTGGCGTTGACCGCGCTGCTCGACCGCACCGAGCGCACGGGTGCCTGAGCACACGAGCGAACGGTTGCCTGGGCCGGGCCGCTGAGGCGGCCCAGGCCAGGGTGCGACATCAGGCGGTCGGCTCAGCCGGCCAGGGGGAGCGCCCGGCGGACGATGGCGCCGGCGTCGGCGGCGGGGGAGAGCGTGCCAAACGCAATGCCACCGCCCGAGCCCAACCGGCTTTGGATAAACGCCTCGGCCACCTCGGACGGCGCATGGCGGACCAACAGGGACGCCTGCAACAGGAGGGCCAGGCGCTCGACGACCGATCGGGCCGATCGCTCCAGCTCGTCGGGCTGGTCCAACAGCGCCTGCACCTCGCCGAGCGCGGCGGCCATGGTGGGTGAGGCCTCGGCGGTCACCCGCAGCTCGGACATGAAGGCGGCGGTCGACTCGGGGGAGCGGGCCATCGCCCGCAGCACATCGAGGCAGATGACGTTGCCCGAACCCTCCCACACGCCGTTCAGTGGGCTCTGGCGAAACAGGCGCGGCATCGGCGATTCCTCAACAAAGCCGTTGCCGCCGAAGCATTCGAGGGCCTCGGCGGCGTGCATCGGGGCCCGTTTGCAGATCCAGTATTTGAGGATCGGCGTGGCCAGCCGGGTGAGCAGTCGAGCCGTGTCGTCGTTGCGGTCTGAGTCCCTACCGCCAGCGGTGGCGTCGAACAGGCCGGCCAGCCACATCGCCGACGTGGTGGCCGCCTCGGACTCGAGGGCCAGGTCGGCCAGCACCGCCGTCATCAGCGGTTGATCGACCAAGGTGCGGCCGAAGGCGCTGCGGTGACGGGCGTGCCAGATGGCCTGGGCGGTTCCCTGGCGCATGATCGCCGTCGCCCCCAGCACACAGTCGAGGCGGGTGTGGTTGACCATTTCGATGATCGTGGCCACGCCGCGACCCTCGTCGCCCACGCGACGCACCCAGGCTTCGTCGAACTCGACCTCGCTCGAGGCGTTCGACCGGTCGCCCAGCTTGTCCTTGAGGCGCTGGATGGCCATGGCGTTGCGCGTGCCGTCGGGCCGCCAGCGTGGGAGGAAAAAGCACGTGAGCCCAGCCTCGGTCTGGGCGAGGGTGAGGAACCCGTCGCTCATCGGCGCCGAACAGAACCACTTGTGGCCGGTGATCAGGTATTCGTCACCGGAGAGATGGCGGGCGGTGGTCGTGTTGGCCCGAACGTCGCTGCCGCCCTGCTTCTCGGTCATCGCCATGCCACAGGTCAGCCCCGACTTCTGTTCCGCCGAGATGAACCGACGGTCGTAACTGGCGGCGGTCAGGCCGGACTCCCACTCGGCGAACAGCTCGGGATTGTTCCGCATCGCCGGGACGACCGAATACGTCATCGAGGTGGGACACATGTGGCCACCGTCGGTCTGGTACCAGACGATCACCTTGGCGCACCGGGCGACGTGGGCGCCCGTGCGGTCCTCTGCCCAAGGGGCTGCGCCCAACCCCTCGCCGATCGCCACGGTCATCAGCTCGTGATAGCTGGGATGGAAGCGCACCTCGTCGATGCGTTGGCCGTAGCGGTCGTGGGTCAACAGCTCTGGGGGGTTGGCGTTGGCCGCCCGTCCCCACTCCTGGGCGTCCTCGCTGCCGGCGAGCCTTCCGATGCGCTCGAGGTCGGGTCCCGCCCAGCCCGCCCCCTCGCGCTGCAGCGCCTCGGTCAGTGCCGGGTCGGCGCCGAAGACGTCGTAGTCGACCAACGGCCGGCTCTGGTTCGTCACATCATGTGTGGCCATGACAGCAGTATGACGGTGCCAGGGCGGAGCGTGCAGGGGTGGACCGCTGGCGGTCCGGCCACCGAAGTTGTAGCAAGGAGTTCATGGACGACGTCAACCAATCGACCGCAGGCGTCGAGCCGGAGCCCGAATCGGAGCCGAATTTGGAGCTGGAGCCGGAGGCGGTCCCCACGGACGACGATGCACCCGCGTTGCGCCCCAAGGAGGTGCGCGCCCGTACCTCTCGACGTCGGCTGCAGGTCGTCAATGCGGCGGCGAGGCGGCTGGCCACGGCTCGATACGCAACCGACCCGCTCGAGATCCGGCGCACGGTCGACCGGCTGGCTCGTCTGCAGCCGCGGGTGCGTGGCGTGACGATCCGCCGCGGTTCGGTAGGGCCCGGCCGGGCACCGTGCTGTACCTGCACGGTGGCGGATACATCGCCGGTGGCCCACACACCCACCGCATGTTGGTCGGTGCGCTGGTGGTGCGCACCGGCTTTCGGGCGTTCGTCCCCGACTATCGCCTCGCCCCCGAGCACCGCCATCCGGCGGCGTTGGACGACGCACGCGTTGTCTATGACCAGCTGGCGACCCAGACGCATAACACCGGCCGTTCGTTCGCCGTGGCGGGCGACAGCGCCGGTGGGGGCCTGGCCACCGCGCTGGTGGTCGATCGCAGGGACGCGGACGTCCGACTCCCGGACCGCCTGGCCTTGATCTCGCCCTGGGTGGACCTGAGCGGGCCCAGCCCGGAGACGATCGAGGCGCGAGCCGGCCTCGACGTGGTGATGCGGGCCGAGCAGATCCAATTGTCGGGGCTGGCCTATGCCGAAGATCGCATCGCCGATCCCAGCGCGTCGCCGCTGTGGGCCGATCTGCGCGGCCTCCCGCCGACCCTGATCCAGGTGGGCACGAGCGAGTTGATCGGCGTGGAAGGCGAGCTGCTCGCCCAACGGATGGCCATCGCCGGGGTACCGGTGGCGCTCGAGGTGTGGGAGAAGATGCCCCACGTGTTTCAGGCGGTCCCGGTGCTGAAGGAGCGACGCTTCGCGCTCGACCGCTTGGCGGCGTTCATCTCGGAGGATCGGGACTGACCTGGCCCGAGGTCAGCGTCGGTGTCGGCGCGCTCTGATGGTCGATCAGCGGTGAGCGGCAACTACGATCCCGACCATGGGAATCGGCTCAACTGGTTACAACATCCTCAACATTCTGCACATCCTGACGGCGGTGGTGGCCTTCGGGCCGCTGTTCATGTACCAGTCGCTGCAGCGGGCGGGCGCCACGGCGCAGATCGCCAAGCTGCACCTGTACATGGTGATCCCGTCGATGGTGCTGCTGTGGGTCTTCGGCATGGGCATGGTCGGCATGTCAGACGAAGCGATCCAGATGTCCGACGTGTGGATCTCCGGTGGCCTTGGCGTATGGCTGGTGGCGCTGGTGGTCAGCGTGGTTCTCGTCCGTCCGGCGCTGACCGAAACCGGTGACTCCGCCAAATCCAAGCTGGCCGCCGGCACGGGTGTCTGTCACCTGATGCTGGTGATCGCCCTGTACTTCATGGTGTTCAAGCCATGATCACCTTCACCGAGGAGCACGAGCTGTTCCGATCGACGGTCCGCTCATTTGTCGAGACCGAGATCAACCCCCACGTCGAAACATGGGAGGCCGAAGGCACCTTTCCGGCCCAGGAGCTGTTCACCAAGATGGGCGCCCTCGGGCTGCTGGGCTTGGAATACGACGAGGCTGATGGCGGCGGCGGGGCCGACCACCTGTACACGCTGCTCCTGTTCGAGGAGCTGGGGCGCTCCGAGTCGATGGGCATCCCGATGGCGATCGGCGTGCAGACCGACATGGCCACCCCGGCGCTGGCGGCGTTCGGTTCCGCCGAGCTGAAGCAGCAGTACCTGGCGCCGGCCATCACCGGCGAGGCGGTTGCGGCGATTGCGGTCACCGAACCCGACGCCGGCTCCGACGTGGCCGCACTGACCACCCGCGCGGCGCGCGACGGCGACGACTGGATCATCTCCGGCGCCAAGCTGTACATCACCAACGGCACCCAGGCCGACTGGCTGTGCGCGCTGGTGCGCACCTCCGACGAGGGCGGCTCCCGCGGGGTCAGCCAGATCATCATCCCCACCGATGCGGCCGGGTTCTCGGTGAGCCGCAAGCTGGACAAGCTGGGCATGCGGGGATCGGACACCGCCGAGCTGGTCTTCGACGAGGTGCGGGTGCCGGTCGCCAACACGATCGGCGAGATCGGCCGGGGCTTCCCCCAGCAGATGCAGCAGTTTCAGAACGAGCGCCTGGTCGCCTCCTACCAGGCGGTCGGGGCGATGGAGCATGCGCTGGTACGCACCCGCGACTACCTGATGGAGCGCAACGCGTTTGGCGCCCCGCTGGCGGCCAACCAGTACCTGCAGTTCACGCTGGCCGAGCTGACCGCCGAGATGGAGATGGTGCGGTCGCTCAACTACCGGGCGGCAGCGGCGATGATCGCCGGCGAGGACGTCACTCGGCTGGCGACGATCGCCAAGCTGACCTCCGCCCGATCGCTGCGGCGGGTTGCCGACTGGTGCCTGCAGTTCCACGGCGGCATCGGCTTCATGGAGGAGACCTGGACCGCCCGGTTCTTCCGGGACGCCCGGCTGTGGTCGATCGGCGGGGGAGCCGACGAGGTCATGCTGCGGCAGTTGGCCCGCATGGATGGCTACGCACCGCCTCGCTCCTGAATCGCCACCGGTGGTCACGGTGGTCACGCTGAGCTAGGTTGCCGACACCTACCGGGGAGCTCGATCGATCGGGCTGAGAGGGCGGATTAAGTCCGCCGACCCGCAACCTGAACTGGGTAATGCCAGCGGAGGGAGCCATGGTCGCTGTCATCTACGTCGGGGGCATGGGCCCCAGCGCGCCGCCCGCGCTTCCGGCCGAGCCGATCGTGCGTATCGCCGCCGATAGCGGCCTCGATCTGGCCGTGGCGTCGGGGGCGGACGTCGACCTGGTGGTCGGCGACCTCGACTCGGTGTCCGTCGACGCGCTGGCGGCTGCCCGCGTCCGCAACGTCGAGGTGCGCTCGTCGCCTGCCGACAAGGATGAGACCGATCTGGAGTTGGCCATCGCCTGCGCTGAGGCCCTCGGCGCGTCGCAGCTGGTCGTGATCGGCGGTGGTGGTGGCCGACTCGACCACCTGCTCGGCGTGCTCGCCGCACTGGCCGGCGCCGCCCGGCGCGGCCTCGATGTGGCGGCCTACCCGGGTGACGATCTGATGTGGCTCGTCGCACCGGGGGTACGTCTGGAGCTGTCGATCCAGCCCGGTCGTACCGTGTCGCTGGTACCGGTTGGCGGGTCGGCAACCGGGGTCACCGCATCCGGCCTGGTCTGGCCGTTGGCCGACGCCACACTCAACCCGTACGAGGGCCTCGGCGTGTCCAACCGCGCCGAGGCGCCCACGGTTGCCGTCGAGGTCGCCGACGGGGTGGTCGCCGTGATCGTCCCCGACCTCGCGGCGGAGGGTCGCCACGCCGCCACCCGCGCCGCCGGAGCCGACGCCGATGACCCGGACGTCGGCGGCCCGGTCACCGCGCCGGACGACGTGCCCTGCCCAACCCAGGCCGCGTTCCGACGCGATCACCGTTCGAACCCGGCTGCGTCAGCCGCCGCCGTCCCGCCAACACGCCCGATCCCCCGAGGAGAGCGATGATCCCGATGTTCCATTCGAGCGGAGACCCCGGGTCCCCGAACGACCCCTGCGGCAACCGGCGCGCCGTCGGCCTGCGCGGCCCGCTGGTGGCCGTCGCCGTGCTGGCGATGGCCCTCGTCGGCTGCGCCGGCGACGACTCGGCCACCGGTGCCGACGGCGCCTCCGCTCCCGACGCTGACGGGCCGGTCGAGCTGGTCACCTACGACGCCTATGTGCTCGACGAGGATGCCGCAGCGACGTTCGCCGAAGAGGAGGATCGGGAGATCTCGGTGCTGCAACAGGGCGACGCCGGATCGATGACCGCCCGGGCCGTGCTGTCGGCCGGCAACCCGGAGGGCGACGTGCTCTTCGGCGTCGACAACACACTGCTCACCCGCGCACTGGACGCCGAGCTGTTCGAGCCGCTGCCCGAGGAGATCCTCGACCTGGTGCCCGAGGAGTACCGGGTCGACGGACCCGGTGGCGACACGGTGGTGGCGATCGACTCGGGCCAGGTGTGCGTCAACGCCGACACCGCCTGGTTTGCCAAGAACAGCCTCGAGGTGCCCAGCTCCCTCGAGGACCTGACCGATGAGCGCTACCGGGGGCTGTTGGTCACGCAGAACGCCGCCGCATCGTCGCCGGGGCTTGCGTTCGTGCTCGGCACGATCGCCCACTTCGGCGAGGACGACTGGCAGGACTACTGGAAGCGCCTGGTCGACAACGAGGTGCGGGTGGCCGCCGACTGGTCCGACGCCTATGAGGCCGCCTACACCGTGTCGGGTGGCGACCGGCCCCTGGTCGTGTCCTATGGGTCCAGCCCGCCGGCCGAGGTGTTCTACTCCGAGGGCGAGCGCACCGAACCGCAGAGCGAGGTGATCGAGGCCACCTGCACCGAGCAGGTCGAGTACGCCGGCGTGCTCGCCGGCACCCAACGCCCCGAGGCGGCGCGTGCGCTCGTCGCCTTCCTGCTCAGCGACGAGAACCAACGCTCGATCCCGCTGGCCAACTTCGTTTTCCCGATCCGAGACGTCGAGACTCCCGAGGTGTTCGAGCGCTTCGCAGTGAAGGCCGTCGATCCGCTGCGTCTCGATCCCGACGAGATCGCCGCCAACCGGGACCGCTGGACCGAACAGTGGCGGGCGATCGCCGGGTGAGCGTCGACGTCGGTCGTGTGCGTACGACGCTGGCCCAGGTGCCAACTTGGGTGCTGCTCGGCCTCGGTGTGATCGCACCGCTGGCAACGCTGACCTGGGCGGCCCGCACCGGGGTGCCCGGGTCGATCGACTCGACGGTGCCGATCGGTCAGCGTCTGGTCCGTACCGGCTGGGTGACGCTCGTCCAAGCGGGTGCGTCCACCGTCGCCACCCTGGCGGTCGGGCTGCCGATCGCCGTCGTGCTCGCCCGGTTCCGGTTCCCGGGCCGCAGCGTCCTCCGGGCGCTGATCGCTGCTCCGTTCGTCTTGCCCAGCGTCGTGGTCGGCGCCGCCGTGCTGGCGCTGCTGGGTCCAGGTGGGCCGCTTGGGTCGCTGGCGCCCCCGCCGGGCTCGGCGGGATCGCTGGCACTGATCGTCGTCGCCCACGTCAGCTACGAGCTGATCATCGTCGTCGCCATCGTCGGTGCCCGGTTGGAAGCCTTGCCGTCGGCCCAGCTCGAGACCGCCCGAACCCTCGGCGCCGGCGCGTGGCGCCGCGGCGCCGCCGTCGTCCTGCCCCAGATCCTCCCGGCGGTCGCCGGGGCGGCCGCCCTCGTCTTCTTGCTCACCGCCGGGTCGCTGGGCGTCGTGTTGGTGTTGGGGGGACCGCGATGGGCGACCCTCGATGCCGAGGTCTGGTACCTGGGCACCCAGCTGCTCGACCTGCGGGGTGCCGCCATCCTGGCGCTGGTGCAGGCCGGCTTCGTCGCGGTGGTCGGGGTTGCCTACGCCACTGCGGGCCGTCGCTCGCCGGGCGGCGGTTCGTTGGGGAGTGGTTCGTTGGGACGTGGCTCGTCGGGTGCAATCGGTGCCGGCGGGCGTCTGGGAACCGGCGCCGGGGCGCTCGGCAGCACCCGCCGGCCCACAGGCGCCGAGTGGGGCTGGGTCGCCGGGGTCGTCGCGTTGGTGGGACTGTTCACGGTCGCCCCCTTCGTCGCCCTCGCCGGACGGCTCACCGGGGTCACCCCGGCGCGCTTCGCCGCCTTGTGGAGCGACGGCACCCGGGGCGTTCCGCCGCTGGGTCCGGCGGTCGCTCGCTCGTTGGGCTACGCGGTGGCGGTGGCGGTGGTGTGCACGGTGGCGGCGATCGGCCTGGGCCTGGCGTTGCGCTCAGGTCGGGGCCGGCTCACCCAGGGCGTGGTCGCCTTGCCGGTGGGCGTGTCGGCGGCGGCGATCGGTCTCGGCGTGGTGCTGATGGGCCTGATCGGCCCGGTCGACCTGCGGGGGAGCGCCGCCGCAGTCGTGCTGGTGCAGGCGGCGATGGCGCTGCCCTTCGCCGTCGGGGTGACCGTCCCGGTGATGCTCGCCGCCCCCCGGGGCCTCGAGGAGGTGGCCGCCACGTTGGGGGCAGGCGAGGTTGAGCGTTGGCGCCGAGTGTTGTTGCCGCTGGCAGCCACCGGTATTGCGGGAGGGGCGGCGCTGTCGGCCGCCGTGGCGTTGGGGGAGTTCGGTGCATCGACCTTCGTCGTGCGGGGTGATGCCCCCACGCTGCCCACCTTGGTCGGCCGCCTGCTGTCCCGCCAGGCGCCGGAGGCGGTCGCCCTGGGCACCCTGGTCGCCGCCGTCCTCGGCCTGATGTGCGGTCTGCTCGTCGTCGCCGCCCAGGGACTGGCCCAACGCTCCCGGCTGGATCAGTAGAGGACCGCATCTCGGTCGGGTTTGGCCGTTCGTCGCATCCTGACGGGAATGAATAGGGTGCCCCCGTGCAGGTAACCGCAGCGGTCGTCGCCCCCGTCAAACCGGCAACGCTGTTCGCCCGGATCGATCGGTTGGATGACTACCCGCGCTGGCTCGACATCGTGCAGCGGGTGGAGGGGACCGAGCCTCACCCCGACGACGAGGGCCCGGCATGGATCGTCGACCTGGGCAGTCGGGTGGGGCCGCTGCAGCGCTCGAAGCGACTGCGCATGGTGCGTACCGTGTGCGACGACCCTTCCGAGGTTCGCTTCGAGCGGCGCGAGCACGACGGGCGTGACCACAGCCCTTGGGTCCTGTCGGTGGTGATCGACGAGCTGGAACCCGAGGTGTCGACGATGAACATGACCCTCAGCTACGGCGGCTCGCTGTTCGGTCCGGTGCTCGAGCGGCTGCTGCAGCGGGAGATCGACGCCAGCCGCCCCAGGCTGCTGGCCTGGCTCGAAGCCGGCTAGCGATAGCCGGCGCTACCTTCCTTCTTCGGGTTCGTAAGGACCCGCATCATTTTCGACTTCGAGAGCAATGAGTTCGATTGCTTCGTCGGGCGCCAGCTGGCCGACGACCGAGAAGGCGGAGACCATACGCCCAGCGGAGATCATCACCCGATAATCCGGACGGCCGACAATGAGTTCCGGCAGATCGTCGAAGCCGGTAGCAAACAATTCGACGATCTCAAGGAGATCGTAGGACTGGAAATCGACCGCCGATGGCTCGCCATTCGAACCTCGCTCCGGTGGAAATTGGCGGTCGACGTCGTTGAAGAAGGATGGCAGCGTCCGAACGATGCGACGTTCGGAGGTCACCCTGCGGCCTTCGCCTCCGCGTCGTTGATGATCTGTTCCAGCCTGGCTCGGGTTTGCTGAACGAGCTGCTGAGGCGCCGTATCAAGATCGGCAACGATGGAAGATTTGAAGTCAGCGTGACGGTCGGCCGGGCTCATGCTTTCGATCTCGGCTGCCGTTGTCACGTTGCGTTCCATGACCACATAGTACCGGCAGCGTCAGACCACCCGATAGGACCAAAGCCTCGGTGGCTAGCTGACGACCCCTTACAGTTGGGGAAGGGCCGCGAACCGGGGAGTGCAGGGGGCGGTCTGGCGGTTGTTTGGGCTCCCGACTTGGGGGAGGGCCTGGAACTGGGGAGTGCAGGGGGCGGTCTGGCGGTTGTTTGGGCTCCCGACTTCGGGAAGGGTGAGGGATGTACCGGCCAAGGCGATCGCATGTGCCCCCGGGCGAGGGGCACCACTAGCGTCCAGCCGATGCTGGTCGTCACCAACGAACTGGACCGATTTCGCAGCGACACCGATGCGCTCGCCCGTCGAGACAGCCGGTTTCTGCGCGCTGCGGTGAGGGGACCGGTCGTCCAGCCCGAGCACCTCGAAGCTGCGCTGGGGTTGGTGTTGGCACTGACCGGTACCTCGATGTCGGAGGAGGGGCGCCGCACCCTCAAGGTGATCGAGTTGGGCGTCGACCCCAACGCCGACGGTTCCCCGGGCGATACGTCCGACGGCTCGGCGCGAGCCAACCTGCTGCGTGCGCTGGTCGCCAGCGGCTTCTCGGCGTTCGACCAGTCGGAGCGTTGGCTGGACGCCGACGGGGGAGACCGGACGGTTACCGCTCGCTGGACCCAGGTTCGTGGCAACCTGCGCCGTGACCTGGCGTTCATCGAGGCCTGCGGGGTCGACCCCGACGTCTACACCCAAATCCAACGGGCGTCGCTGTACTTCTCCAGCCGCCTCACCCCCGACCTGGCGCCCGACGGCACCCGGGCGCTGCTCGACGCCCATCTGCTGGTCGCCCGAGCATCCGAGCTGGTGCCGGACAGCCACCAGGTGCACCTGTTGGCCCGGATGGACAACCCGGTGCTGGTTCAGGCGGAGGCGGGCATCGACTCGGAGCAACTGCTCGAGGTGCTCGAGACGATCGACCGTCTGCGCAGCCCGGGCCGGGTGATCGTGTCACTCACACCGGCGGGCGACGAGGTCGAGGAATTATCCGAGCTGGTCGGCGGTGTCGCAGCCGTGCGTCCCGGCACCACGTGGGTGGGCAACCCGACCGCCGAGCTGGCCGACCCCGACGGCGGTGCGGTCGACAGCGCAACGGCGGTCGAACGCACCAAGGGGCTGTCCGCGGTGGTCGGCGCTGCGGGATCGCATCTCGCCGGCTTCGACATCGAGGTTCACGCCACGCGGCTGGCGGAAGCTCCGGTGGTGCTGGCTGCGCTCGGGCACGACAGGTGAGCGCCACCTCCACCAGCACCGGCCCCCCGGCGGGCGGAGGGCTGGCGCAGGGCACCCTGCTCGTGGTGGGCGGCGCCGGCGTGACCGGACATTGGGTGGCCGAGCACCTCGGCCCCATGGCGCCGCTCGGCGGAGGCGCAACCCCGAGCCACATCGTCATCGCCGACACCGATCCGGACGTCGAATACCGGCTTCCCCCCATGCGCCCGGGCGGCCCGACCGTCAAGGCGGTGCACCTCAACGTGGCCGATGACGGCGCCGAGACCACCGACGACGGGGTTCCACTGGCCGCGCTGGCCGCCGCAGCCGACCAGGTGTGGATCACCGTGGCCTCCGACGGTCTGGCTCAGGTCGCCGGCGCCCTGTCCGTCGGTTCGCTGTCCGGCCGAGCAGCGGCCCTGCCGCCGCTGCTGGTGTTCACCGCCGCCCAGGTGGCCGCCGCCGAGGCGTTTGCTGGTCGTGCCGCCCCCGACTCGATCGTGGGGCTGCACGTCCTGGTCGGTCCCGACACCGCGTCGGCGGTTGGCCACACGGCGGTCGTCTGCCTCGACCCCGAGCACGCTGTCGACCTCGAGCCGACCGTGGACTCGGAGCACGGTGTCGACCACGAACGCGCGCTCGAGGACGGCCTTGCCGCCGCCACCCTGGCGCTACTTGGCGAGGTCGGCATGCGGCCGATCCTGCTCAGCCCGACCGATCACGACCGGGCGATGGCCTGGGTGGAGGGTGTGAGCGAGTTCGTGCTGTTGTCGCTGGGTGCGGCGCTGGTCGACTCCGGCGTGCCACTCGAGCTGTTGTGGGAGGTGCGGACCCCCACCTTCCAGCTGCTCGCCGCCCTGGTGGCCCGCACCTACGACACCGTGCGCTACGAACAGGTGGCCAGCGCCCAGCTGAACGCCTCGCGCACCGACCCGCTGGTGCGACAGAGCCTGCATCGGGCCGTCGCCGACCTGGCTCGACGGGTCGATCCATCCGCTGGTGCCGACACCGCTGGCTTGATCGACGAGCTGGACCGCGTGGCCCGGGGCCTGCCCACCTGGTTTCGACGGACGCTGGCCCAGGGATCCGAGGGTGCTGTCGAGGCGGTGCGCAGTACCGAGCGGGACCTGGTTGCGGCCTCGCGGGACGCTTCGCTCGTCGGCATCCGCCGGCTGTCGGGCGGCGCTCCCACCCACGTCGGGCGGGTGATCGGCGCGGATGATGATCAGCTGCAGCTCGACGATCGCCTGGTTGTAACGCCCAACGGGGCAGTGGTCGTCGACTCGCCGTGGGCGGAGGAGTACCTGGCCGGGATCGGGGTGGACGCCCGGGTGGGTCCGGTGTCGTTGCGGGTGCACAACCACGCCACGGTCACCGGGGCCGAGCTCGATGCTTGGAGCGCCGAGCACCTGGCCCGATACCGGCTGGTCGTCGGCGTCGACTGGCCGGTGGGCGACTGCCCCAACGTCGACCTGGCTGCAGCGGTGACCTCGCTGGCGCCGGCGGCGGTCGAGTCGGTCGAGGTGACCGATACCTACGAGGCCGATGGGCTCACCCGCGTGACCGTCGAGGCCCGGGTACGGACCGACCACAGCCCCGAATCGGTGGTCGAACCCTGGGCCGACCGGTTGACTCACCTACTCAGCCCCGAGCCGACGGTGCGGTTCTCGGTGCCGCGCGCTGCGACGCCCCCCAATGGTTCAGCGACGTCGCCGGTCGAGAGCGCGTCCCCAGCGCAATGAGCGGGTCCCGACGTGGCTGACGGAGTGGCCGGCCCGAGGTTCCGAACGCAGGTGCACGCCGGTGCGCCCTATCGGCCAGGGCGATCGGCGACCGGTAGCGACGTGGTGAAGCTGTCGTCCAACGAGCTGTCGGCGGCGCCGGCGGTGGCCGCCGTGGCCGCGGCTGCGGCCGCTGCGGCGGGAGCCAATCGCTACCCGGATCCGGTCTCCGGGGCGTTGCGCCAGGCGCTCGCCTCCCACCACGGTCTGGGGGCCGACCAGGTGTGCCTGGGCGGCGGCTCGGTGGCCCTGATCGCCGAAGCGGTGGGGGCCACCAGCTCGGCGGGTGATCACGTGGTGCACGGCTCGCCATCCTTCGAGGCCTATCCGCAGCTGATCCGCCTGTCCGGGGCCTCCTCGGCAGCCGTGCCCAACGTCAACGCGTCGTTGGACCCCGAGGGGTTTGTCAGCGCAGCCAACGGCAGCGACGCCCGGCTGGTGTTGATCGCCAACCCCAACAACCCCACCGGCACCGCCTGGCGGACCGACGACGTGCGCAAGGTGCTCGACGGCGTCGCCAGCGAGACGCTGGTTGTGCTCGACGAGGCGTACCACGAATTCGTGACCGATCCCGACGTGCCCGACGGCGTCGAGCTGCTCAGCGAGTACCCCAACCTGGTGGTGCTGCGAACGTTCTCCAAGGCGTGGGGCCTGGCCGGGCTGCGGATTGGCTACGCGCTGGGCTCACCGACGGTGATCGCCGCCCTCGATGCGGTGAGGCTGCCCTTCTCGGTGTCGGCCCCGGCCCAGGCGGCCGCTCTGGCGGCGCTCGGGGAGCGAGCGGCGATGGAGGCGGCGGTCGCCGAGGTGATCGCCGAACGATCACGGCTGATCGAGGGGCTGAACGGCGCCGGATGGAACCTGCCCGACAGCCAGGCCAACTTCGTCTGGTTCGGCGTGGGGGAGCGCTCCGTCGACGTGGGCGACCGGCTGGAGGCCGCGGGCATCATCGCCCGGGTGTTCCCCGATGTCGGCGTGCGGCTGACGGTGGGCACGGCGGCCGACACCGACCGCATCCTGGCGGCATTGGCGCCGCCGAGCTAGGGCTCAGCGCTTCTCTTCGAGCTGCTCGGATTCATCGGCAGGCAGAATTGGAGCGATCAGGTCGGCCTCGAACGTGCCACCGTGGCGGCGGGCGACGACGAAGGTGACCGGGGTGCCGGGGTCGACCTCACGGCTGCCGTCGACGAGCGAGGTGCACTGGAACGGCCACCGGCGCTCGGCCGAATCGACGATCGTGCCCAGGCAGGCGTGAGAGTCGAAGGTGTCGACCGTGCCGTGCTGGGGCCCGGTCGGCGGAAACGGCGTCGGTGCGTCGCTCATCTGAATGGCTTGGCGAGGCTCAGGCGTCGCCGGAGCCGGAAGCATCGGGAGCCTCGCCGCCACCGGCAGCGTCGCCCGCAGCGGTGCCGGACGTTGCGGCGGCGTGCTGGTCCTTGACCTGCACGAAGGCCATCTGAATCTGCGTCTGCGCCTGGTTGAGCACTGCGCCGGCCTCGCCGAGCCGGTCGCCGACCCGTTCGAGCACGGCCCGCAAGGCGTCGATGGCGAGGGCAGCGTCCTCAAAGGCCGGTGGCTGGCGGCTGAGGTGGATCGCGCCGAGTTCGTAGAAGCCCATCAGGTGGTTGGCGATCACCTCGGCTGCGGGTGTTTCGGCCAGGCGGGCGCGGGTGGCGGCCATCTCGACGACGGCGGCCTCGGCCTGAGCCCGCTCCTCGGGGCTGAGCGAATCGAGATCGATGCCCAGCTGTTCGGCCTGCGCCTTCAGCTCGGTGGCGCTCAGGGCCATGTCGTCCCCTCCGGCCGGGGCTGCGCCCGGCCCGCCGGCGGGCGGTGGGGTCGAGGCGGTGGGCTCGGCGGCGGGAGCTGGGCTCTCGCGCTCGACGTTACGTTCGCCGTCCGGCGTCCAGAGGCTGGGCATGGTGATGACTCCCGAGGGGATGGCCGATGAGACGATGGTGGCGCCGCAGCGTCGGCCATCGCGAGGAAACCCGAGGGTACGCCGCGAGGCCACCCTGCGTCAGGCTGGGGCGTCGGTCACCCCGGGGGTGGTTGGCGTCACTGGGCGGCTGGTAGGGTAACGCCCTCACTACAACGAAGCGGGGCTTGCCCCCACCTGGGAAGCGAGTGAGCTGCCCGGGTCGAACCAACGGATCTCGGCCTTGTCGAGCCCGACGGCGCGGTTTCTTTGCAGGCGCCCAGGCTCCGAGGACATCCAAAGAACCTACTGCGCCGCCCTCCGCAACAGCGGGGTGCGTGGGCCGGCCACCTCGGTGGCCGCATCCAGAGAAATGCAGAACTGCAGACGTTTCGAAAGGACGTGCACTTGAGGAGTGATCGGTCATAGCACCGCCAGCAGACGAACCACGGATCAACGACCGGATCAGGGCCCGCGAGGTGCGGGTCATCGATCTCGATGGCGAACAACTCGGTATCCGTCCCTTGCCCGAAGCCTTGAACCTCGCCCGTGATCGGGACCTGGATCTGGTGGAAGTAGCCGACAAGGCCAAACCACCGGTGGTCCGCATCATGGACTATCGAAAGTTCAAGTACGAGGAGCAACAGCGGGCCAAGGAGTCACGCAAGAAGTCGACCAACATCGTGGTCAAGGAGATGAAGTACCGCCCCAAGATCGGGATCGGCGACTTTGACACCAAGACCCGCAAGGTCACCGAGTTCCTCGAAGAGGGACACAAGGTGAAGATCACGATCATGTTCCGTGGTCGAGAGATGCAACACCCCGAGCTGGGGATGAAGATCTTGAACCGCATCGCCGACCAGTTGAAGAACCTGGCACGGGTGGAGAACCCGCCCCGTCAGGACGGTCGGAACATGACCATGGTGCTGGGCCCCGACAAGAAGGCGCAGGCGGCCTATGCCGCTGAGCTGAAGAAGGCCGAGCACGACGCAGCCGCCCAAGCCAGGGCAGAGGCCGAGGTGGCCGCACCGATCGCGCAGCCCGAGGGCGCACCCGAGGCTGAGGCCCCGGAGTCGACCGAGGCCGGCACCGAGGCGCAGGCGCCGGAGCCGACCGAATCGAACGAGGCCTCAGCCGTTGCGGCTGAGGTCGAGACCGCAGCCACCGAGTCCTGAGGAGCGCCGGCCACCGCCGACCACTTCGCAGGAACATCCCCGAGTAAGAGCCGCCCGTCTACCGACGGGCGACGAACCGGCCAAGCGCCGGAAGGAGCAATCGTCATGCCGAAGATGAAGACGCACCGCGGCGCCAAGGCCCGGTTCAAGGTCACCGGGTCGGGCAAGATCATGCGCCGGCACCAGGGCAAGAACCACCTGTTGCAGAAGAAGAGCTCAGGCCGCAAGCGCCGCCTTGCCAACGAGGCCGAGGTCACCGGCGGCGATCGTGACAGGGCGCTGCGCCTGCTGGGCAAGCGCTGATCGCTGAGTAGTCCGGGGCCTCGGCCCCATTGTTTTCCCCCTAGTTCGAGAGAGAAGGAGCACCGCCGTGGCACGTGTCAAGAGATCTGTCCATGCCCGCAAGAAGCGCCGTACCGTCATGGAGCGGGCCAAGGGCCACTACGGAAACCGTAGTAGGACCTTCAAGGCGGCCAACGAGTCGGTCATGCACGCCGGGCAATACGCCTACCGTGACCGCCGGGCCCGCAAGGCCGAGTTTCGCAAGCTGTGGATCCAGCGGATCAACGCCGGGTGCCGCGCCGAGGGCATGAGCTACTCACGCTTCATCGCCGGGCTGAAGACCGCCGAGGTCGAGGTGGACCGCAAGGTCCTCGCCGACCTGGCCGTCCACGAGCCGGCAGCGTTCGCCGCCCTCGTCGGTGTGGCCAAGGCCGCCAACGATCAGGCGGACAGCGCAGACGGCGCCGACCAGGCCGCCTCCTGAGGTCGTCCCCGGTCGACCCCCAGCGGGCCGCCGAAGTGCGGACCATCGGGGCCAAACACTCACTGATCATCGAGCTGCGACGCCTTTTGGGGCGTCGCAGCTCGCGTCGTGACAGCGGCGTCGTCGTCGTCGAAGGCCCCAAGGTGCTCCTCGAGCTGCTCGAGGCCGGATCTCCGGTGCAGCGGATGCTCTACGACATCGGTTCGGCGAGCAACGAGGCAGTCGCCAACCTGATCGCCGTCGCCGACCGGGCAGGAGTGCCACTCGAGGCGGTGCGCACCGGCGTGCTCGACAAGGTGCTGGACTCCACGACACCTCAGGGCGTGGTGGCGCTGGTGCCCCGACCCGAGCACGATCCGGCGGAGCTGGCGACGTCGAGCAACGGCGGGGCGCCTCTGCTGATCGCCGCCGGCGTCCAGGACCCCGGCAACGTCGGCGCCCTGGTTCGGGTGGCCGCTGCGGCGGGAAGCCCGGGCATGGTGTGCGACCGCAACTCGGCCGACCCATGGGGCCCCAAAGCGCTTCGGGCCTCGACCGGCTGGGCGCTGCGTTACCCGGTGGCCGAGACCGACGAATTGCTCGCCGAGCTGCGCCGGCTGCGCGACGCCGGCGTGGCGATCGTGGCCGCCGCTCCCGGTGGTCCCGCCCCCGACGAGATCGACTGGTCTGCCCCGACGGCCCTGGTGATGGGTTCGGAGGGCCAAGGTGTCGACGCCGCCCTGCTCGCCGAGTTTCCCGACCGCGTGTCGATCCCGATGGCCTCGGGGGTGGAGTCGCTCAACGTGGCGTCCGCCGCAGCCGTCATCGCATTCGAGGCGGCACGCCAGGCCCGGATCGCCTGAACCGCCCGGCAGGCGCCCGTCGAACGAATTCGGCCCGGGCCCGCACAACCGCGAAGATGAGGACATGACCGTCGAGGCCACCCAGATCGCCGCCACACGAATTGCGCAAGCGGGTGTCGAGGCCGTCGACGCCGTGGCGACGCTCGCCGAGCTGACGGCGTTGGAAACGACGCTGCTGGGCAAGAAGTCGGAGCTGTCGATGGCCCGCCGGTCGCTCGGCTCGCTCGAACCCGACCAGCGTCGCGAGGCCGGTGCTGCGTTCAACGCCACGCGCGAGGCGCTGGGGGCGGCGATCGGGGCCCGCCGGTCCGAGCTCGCCGCCGCCGAGCATCGGGCGAGCATGGAGGCCGAAGCGCTCGACCTCACCCGCTTCGTCGGGCCGGTCGACCGTGGCCACGTGCATCCGGTGACCGCCACCCGCGAGCGGCTGGAGGACATCTTCATCGGGCTGGGCTTCGAGGTGGCCGAGGGCCCCGACCTGGAGACCGACTGGTTCAACTTCGGCGCCCTCAACATCCCGCCCCATCATCCGGCCCGGGGCATGCACGACACGTTCCATCTCGATCTGGGCGGGCCGGGCGACTACGTGCTGCGCACCCACACGTCGCCGGTCCAGATCCGTCACATGCGGGCGGTCACCGCCGAGCGCGGCGGACCACCGATCTACGCCATCATGCCGGGCCGGGTGTACCGCAACGAGCGCACCGACGCCACGCACCTGGCCGCCCTGCACCAGCTGGAGGGGCTGGTGATCGACCGCGACATCACGCTGGGGCATCTGGCCGGGACGATCGATACGTTCATCAAGACCTACTTCGGCACCGAGTTCGAGACCCGGTTCCGGCCGAGCTATTTCCCCTTCACCGAGCCGTCGGCCGAGGTGGATATGCGAACCGCCGGCGGGGACTGGCTGGAGATCGGCGGCTGCGGCATGGTGCACCCGACCGTCCTGCGCAACGGGGGGATCGACCCCGAGATCTGGTCCGGCTTCGCCTTTGGCTTTGGCATCGACCGGCTGGCGAAAATGCGCCACGACGTGCCCGACATCCGCGAGTTCGTCGCCAACGACGTGCGCTTCCTGTCTCAGTTCTGATCTTGGCGAGCGCCGTTGTGACCCATGCCGAGAGTCTCACTCGACCCCACCCTGGAGTCGGGCGCTGCGTTGCGGGTCCTCCCGTCACGTTGATCGATCCAACCACCCGCAATGCTGCGGTGAACCTGTGGGGTTCCCGCGTGCATGATGTCGACACTGGAGTGAACTAGTGCGAGTCGTTCTGTCCTGGATGTCCGAGTTCGCCGACCTGCCCGACGACCCGGCGCTGATCGCCGAGGCGTGCGGCAGCCTGGGCCTGTCGGTCGAGTCGATCGAGACGGTCGGCTCCGACCTGGAGGGCGTCGTCGTCGCCAAGGTGCTCGACGTCCGGGCCCACCCCGACGCCGACCGCATCCGCCTGGTCGACGTCGACGCCGGCGACGGGGAGGCGCTGCAGATCGCCTGCGGCGCCTCCAACCTGGAGCCGGGCATCCTGGTGCCGCTGGCGACGATCGGCACGGTGATGCCAGACGGCATGGAGATCGCCCGCCGCAAGATGCGCGGCGAATGGTCCAACGGCATGCTCAGCTCGGCCAAGGAACTGGGCCTCGGCGACGACCACGAGGGCATCCTGCACCTGAGCGGCGACCTGCCCCTCGGCGCCCCGGTGGGCGAGGCGCTCGGCCTGAGCGCCGAGGTGGTCATCGAGCTGGAGGTGGAGGCCAACCGCCCCGACGCGCTGTCGATGGCCGGGGTGGCCCGCGACCTGGCCGCCTACTTCGGGGTGCCCTTCGCCCTGCCCGACCCGCGGGTGGCCACGTCGGGCACCGATGCGGCCGAGCTGGCGTCGGTGCGCATCGATGACGTCGACCTGTGCGGGCGCTTCGTCGCCCGGGTGCTGTCGGGCATCGACCCGGCGGCCGAGTCGCCTCGGTGGATGGCCCAGCGCCTGATCGCCGCCGGCATGCGACCGATCTCGGCGGTGGTCGACGTGTCCAACTACGTCATGTTGGAGCTGGGCCAGCCCAGCCACACCTACGACCTGGCCAAGGTGCCGGACGGCGAGCTGGTGGTGCGCGACGGGCGCGACGGCGAAACGATCGAGACCCTGGACGGGGTCACCCGCACGCTGACCGCCGGCGACGGCGTGATCGCTGACGGCACCGGCACGGCGGTGGGCATCGCCGGGGTGATGGGTGGAGCATCGACCGAGATCAGCCCCTCGACCACCGACGTCCTCCTGGAGCTGGCCTGGTGGCGGCCCGAGCGCATCCAGGTGAGCAGCGATCGGCTCAACGTGTACTCCGAAGCCGGCACCCGCTACCGACGGGGCGCCGACGTGGGAATGGCGCCGCTGGCCGCGCGCCGCGGTGCGCAGTTGCTGGTCGACCACGCCGGCGCCCAGCTTCACCCCGGCGTGATCGACGAGGCGGGCATTGCCCCCGAGCCCACGGTGATCACGTTGCGGACCGCCCAGGTGAACCGCATCACCGGGGGGTCGCTCGACGCCGGACGCATCGCCGAGCACCTGCGTTCGATCGGCTTCGAGGTCGCCACACACGAGGTCGGGTCGCTGGAGGTCACCGTGCCATCGTGGCGCCCGGACGCCACCGGCGAGATCGACCTGATCGAGGAGGTGGCCCGCCTCGAGGGCTACAACACCTTCCCCCGGGCGACGGTCACCTCGGCGTTCGTCGGGGCGCTCAGCCCCTCCCAGGCCGACACGCGGATGCTGCGCCGCACGCTGGTGGGCCGGGGCCTCACCGAGGTGGCGCCGCTGCCGTTCCTGTCCGCCGCCGACCTCGACCGCTTCGGGCTGGCCGAGCTGGGCGCGCCCAGCGTGGTCAATCCGCTGGTGGCCGAGCAGTCGGTGCTGCGGCCCTCGCTGCTCCCCGGACTGGTCGACACCCTGGGAGCCAACGCCAGGGCCCGCTCCACCGGGCTGTGTATCTTCGAGATCGGCACCGTGTTCCCCGGACGCTCGGTGGTTGACGACCCGCTGGCCGCCGACACGGTGCTCGTCGGTGAGCGCACCGACCTGGGCGCCGCCCTCGGCGGGGCCGCCGCTCCCGAGGCGGTTGAGCTGCTGGGCGTGCTGTTGGACTCGCTGGGCTTCGGCGCCCCCGAACTCGATCAGCACAGCGGCGCGCTGTCCGGAGGGTTGCACCCCACCCGCTCGGCGACCGTCGCCGTCGACGGGGTGGTCGTCGGGGAGGTGGGCGAGGTTGACCCGGCGGTGCTCGCCGCTGCGGAGGTCAACGAACGGGTGGCCTGGTTGCGCCTCGACCTGCGTGCCCTGCTCGCCCTACCGCACCCACCGGCGCTGGCCCGGCCGGTCAGCCACTACCCCGTGGCGGTCATGGACCTGGCCTTCGTGCTCGACGAGACCATCCCGGCCGGTCGTCTCCGCTCGGCGCTGACCGGGGCCGGGGGCGACCTCCTCGAGCGCTTGGAGCTGTTCGACGAGTTCCGAGGCGATGCCATCGGCGAGGGCAACAAGTCGCTGGCCTGGTCGGTGGTGCTGCGCGCTCCCGATCACACGCTGAGCGACGACGAGGTCACCGCTGCCCGGGCCGCCCTGATCGATGCCGCCGAGTCGCTGGGGGCAGCTCTCCGGAGCTGAGGCAGCACAGCTCTCCGGAGCTGAGGCAGCACGGCTCTCCGGAGTTGAGACCGGCCCAGCGCTCCGTAGCTGAGGCCGGTCAGGCCTCGGCGTGAAAGCGGCGCCTCAGGGTGCCGAAGATCGCCAGGTTGACCAGGTGGCTGACGCCGACGATCAACAACAGCAGGGCCACCCTGCTGACCAGCACCCGGACGGCCGCCTCGCCGCCCGACGGGATGCCCAGGCCGACCAGCAACGACGCCATCGCCAGCGTGAACAGGGCAAAAGCGATCAGCAACATGTTGTTGACGGTCGCCGCCTGTTTCTCGTCCGGGAAGACGTCCTCGAGGTAGATCTGCCCGCTCTCGCGCATCAAGGGGCCCAGAAAGACCAGCAGGACCACCGCCACTCCGATGTAGACGACGGCGGAGATGAGGACCGAGGTCATCGCTGCGGTTCCGATCGGCCCGGGTCCGCTTGCGTGGCTGGAGGATCGGCCGTGATGACCGGATCGAACGGAGTGGAGGGCTCACCGGTCGTGTCGGCGGGGGTGCGGCCTGGCGTGGCCGCCTCGGTTCGTGCCTGCTCGGCTCGTGAGGCCTTCTCCTCGGCGTCCTCGGCGTCCTCGTCCCGTTCGTCCTGGATCCGGTTGCCGAGGTAGCCGTAGGCGCCCAGGTTGGTGAGAAAGGCGGCGCCGACGACGGCCAGCAGGGCGGCCAGACGAAGGAACAGCGTGGTGACGGCGTCGGTGGGGGTACGCGGTGACCCGACGCCGACCAAAAACAGGGCCAGAGACAACGTGATCAGCGACAGGCCGGTCACCAACAGGCGGTTGACCGCCTCCGCCCGCTCCTTGGTGCTGAACACGTGCTCGAGGTATTCCTGGCCCGCCGCCTGCCACTGCGGGATCGCCACGATCACCAGGGCGAACGCCACGAACAGGTACACGAACATGGTGATGATCTCGACGCTCACCGGCTCATCCTCCTCGACCGTGGGGCGCTAGAACGGCAGATACTTCTGCAGCCTCAGCGCAGCGCTCAACCGCTCAGCGTATTCCTTCGGGTTGCTGGGTCGTTGGACCAGGTCGAGTAGCGGGGAACGGGTGGAGATGTTCTGCGACTCGGTGTACTTCAGCAGGCCGACCGCGCCGTGGCGCCGCCCGACGCCCGAGGCGCCCATGCCGCCCATCGGGGCATCCAGGCTGGACCAGGCGGCGGCGTAGCCGTCGTTGACGTTGACCGTGCCCGCCCGCAGGCGGCGGGCGATCGCCCGGCCCCTCGATGCGTCCCGGCACAGCACCGAGGCGTTGAGCCCGTACTCGGTGTCGTTGGCGGCGGCGATCGCCTCGTCGACGTTGGCCACCGGGTAGATCGACACGAGCGGACCGAACGTCTCCTCCCGGTACACCGCCGCCGAGGCGGGGACGTCGGTGAGGATCGTCGGCTCGTGGAACCACGGCGCCAGCTCGGGGCGGGCATCGCCGCCGGCGACGACCGTGGCGCCCTTGGACACGGCGTCGGTCACGTGCTCGCGCATCTTGTCCAGCTGATCGGCGGAGGCCAGCGGCCCCATCTCGGGGCCGTAGCCCACCTCCGAACCCAGCCGCAGCGCCCGAGTGGCGGCTGCGAAGGCCTTGGTGAACTGCTCGGCCACCTCAGCGAGCACGTAGATGCGCTCGATCGCGATGCACAGCTGACCACCGTTGGCGAAGCAGGCGATCGTGGCCACCTTGGCCGCCCGTTCCACGTCGATGTCGTCGGTGACGACCATGGCGTTCTTACCGCCGAGCTCGGCGGAGAAGTCGACCAGGCGGGCGGCGCTCTGGGTGGCGATCGACTTGCCGGTCTCGGTCGACCCGGTGAACATCACGTAGTCGGCGCTTTCGATGATGGCCGTGCCCACCACACGGCCCTGCCCGGTGACCACCCGCATCAGCCCCTTGGGCAGACCGGCCTCCTCGAGCAGTTCCACCGCACGCAGCGCGGTATAGGGGGTTTGCGAGTCCGGCTTGATCACCACGCCGTTGCCGGCCATCAGCGCTGCCAGCGCGTCGCCAACCGCCAGCGACAGCGGGTAGTTCCACGGCGAGATGATGCCGACGACGCCCTTGGGCACGTGGCGCTCCACCGTGCGGATCAGGCCGGGGAACGCGCTCGCCCTGCCGGTCTCGGCCAGCAGCTTGGGGCCGGTCTTGGCGTAATAGCGGGCGGTGATCGTCGTGTCGGCGACCTCCTCGAAGGCCCAGGCCCGGCTCTTGCCGTTCTCCAGCTGGATGAGATCGCACAGCTCTTCGCGATGATCGAGCACGAGGTCGGCGTAGTCGGCCAGGATCCGGGCCCGATCCTTGGTCGATGTCTCGGCCCACATGCGCTGGGCTCGCCGTGCGCCGGTGATGGCGGCGGTGACGTCGTCGGTGGTGCCGATCGGCATGAGCCCCAGGGGTTCGCCGTCGATCGGGGACAGCACGGTATGGGAGGGGCGATCGTCCTCCAACAGGTCGACCCGACGGGCCAGCCGGATCAACTCGGCCCGTTCGGGGGTCCCCCGATCATGGGTGGGCGTCGGTGCGGTGCTCTCGGACGGTGCGGACGCCGTCCCGGCGGAGGTCTCCGTTGTAGACATGCTGCTCAGGCTACCTGCGAGCTCGTTCGGCTCGACCAACGCGGCACCGGCGCCGGAGCCGTCAGCCGATATCGTCACGGCCCGTGACGACCGTAGGCATTCCCACCGAGATCAAGACCGACGAGTTTCGGGTGGCGATCACCCCGGATGGAGTCCGCGAGCTGCACCAGCAGGGCGTGACGGTGCTCGTCCAGGTGGGAGCGGGCGCGGGCGCTGCCATCCCCGACGAGGACTACGCCGCCGCCGGGGCCGAGCTGGCGCACGAGGCAGCCGAGCTGTGGGAGCGCTCGGACCTGGTGTGCAAGGTGAAAGAGCCCCTGGAGCCCGAGTTTGAGTACCTGCGGCCCGGGCTGGCGCTGTTCACCTTCCTCCACTTGGCCGGTTACCCAGCGGTGGCCGACGCGCTGATCGAGCGGGAGGTGACCTCGATCGCCTACGAAACCGTGCAGACCGCCTCCGGTGCCCTCCCGCTGCTCGCACCGATGAGCGAGGTGGCCGGGCGCATGTCGGTGCAGGTGGGCGCCAACCTGCTGGAGCGGCACCACGGGGGTCGCGGCGTGCTGATGGGCGGCGTCCCCGGCGTTCGCCCGGCGCGGGTGGCGGTCATCGGCGCCGGCAACGTCGGCTGGAACGCCGCTCGCACCGCAGCGGGCCTCGACGCCGACGTCGACCTGCTCGACAAGTCGGTGGACCGACTGCGCTGGGTGGATGAGATCCACAACGGACGGGTGCGGACGCTGACCGCCAACCGCGGCCAGGTGGAGCGCACGGCGGCCGAGGCGGACCTGCTGATCGGCGCGGTGCTGGTGGCCGGGGGTAGGGCACCGGTGGTCGTGTCGGAGGAGATGGTGAAGACGATGAAGCCGGGAGCGGTCATCGTCGACATCGCTATCGACCAGGGCGGCTGCGTCGAGACGTCGCGGGAGACCACCCATGAGGACCCGGTGTTCGAGCGGCACGGCGTCCTTCACTACGCGGTTGGCAACATGCCCGGCGCAGTGCCCCATACCTCCACCTACGCCCTCACCAACGTCACGCTGCCGTACCTGGCCGCCCTCGGACGGGACGGCGTCGCGCAGGCGACCGCCGCCGACCCGGCGTTGGCGCTGGGCGTCAACACGGCGGCCGGCCACATGGTGAACCCGGTGGTCGCCGAGGCCCTGGGGCGGCCGTCGGTCGACCTGGTCGAGGCGCTGGCTGGCTGAGCGTTCCCAAACGGACGCATCGCTCTGCCGGACAGGTCACGCCGGGGGTCGGGTTGCTCGGAGGGTCGAGTTGCTCCGAGCGTCGGCTCAGCCCTGAGGCTGGATCAGCCTCAAGGCATGAGGCCGGCGACGGGCAGCCCGGCGGTCTCTGGCAGGCCCAGCATGACGTTGGCGTTCTGGATCGCCTGGCCCGAGGCGCCCTTGACCAGGTTGTCGATCGCCGAGATGGTGAGGAGCCATCCGGTGCGGGGATCGACCCGGGCGGTGAGGTGCACCGTGTTGGCGCCGAGGGTGGCCTTGGTCGACGGGCTGGCCTCGGAGACGACGACGAACGGCTCGGATCCATAGGCGTCGGCCAGGACGCCCAAAGCGTCGTCGGTGGTCATCTCGCCGCTGGGGCGGGCGTAGCTGGTGGCGAGGATCCCTCGGTTCATCGGTGCCAGGTGCGGGGTGAACAGCACCTGCGCCTCGGTCATCAGTTCGATCTCGGCGGTGTGGCGATGATCGAGCAGGCCGTAGGCGGTGAAGTTCTCGTCGACGGTGCAAAAGGTGGTGTTGGGCTTGGGTGGCCGCCCTGCGCCTGACACACCGGAGGCGGCGTCGACGATGATCCCCGACGTCTCGATCAGCCCGGCCCGCATGAACGGCACCAGCGCCAGCGACGGCCCGGTGGGATAGCACCCCGGATTGGCGACCAACGCTGCGCCGGCGACGTCGTCCCGGCACAGCTCGGTCAGCCCGAAGACGGCGGCATCGAGCAGCTCGGGGGCGGTGTGCTCCTCGCCGTACCACCGCTGGTAGGTGGCGGCGTCGGGCAAACGGAAGTCGGCCCCGAGGTCGACCACCTTGCCGGCGCGGGGCAACAGCTCGCCCATCAGGCCCATCGATGCCCCGTGGGGCAGCCCGCAGAACACGAGGTCGACGTCGTCGACCAGATCGGGCTCGTAGGGGACGAAGGCCAGGTCGCCGTAGGCGGCGGCGAGGGAGGGGTAGAGCTCGGCCACCCCGGAGCCGGCCTGGGAGGCGCCGGTGGCGAAGGCCACCTCGAGGTGGGGATGGCCGGCCAGGAGGCGCATCAGCTCGGCGCCGGTGTAGCCGGATGCCCCCACGATTCCCACCCGCAACGGCGCTGCGGGCGGGGATGCTGCGCCGCTTGACGGAGCGGGGCCGGGTGACGCTGGGGGAGTCGAGGTGGGGCTGGACGGGGCGGCGGTCTCCATGGCCGAACCCTACCAGGGGTACAATTTGTTGCAATTCATTGCACAAGTTCGCTGAAGACGGTTAGCCTGCCCCGATGAACGATCCTGGGCCGTCCAACGTCGACCCACCGCATCAGGACCTCTCGAACCGCGATCCATCGAACCCTGGATCCTCCTCGGAGGGCGCAGCCGAGCCCGACACGGTCAGCGAGACGGTGATCGATGCGCTCGGCGGGTTTCGGCGCGACGTGGACGTGCTGTTGCAGGCCCTGCCGTACATCCAGCGGTTTCGAGGGGCCACCGTCGTCGTGAAGTTCGGCGGCCATGCCATGGTCGACGAGGCGCTGTCGGCCGAGTTCGCCCGCGACATCGTCCTGATGCACCAGGTTGGCCTCAAGCCGGTGGTCGTGCACGGTGGGGGCCCCCAGATCGGGGCCTGGCTCGACCGCCTGGGCCTGACGTCCACCTTTGTCGGGGGGCGTCGGGTGACCGATGCCGATACCCTCGAGGTGGCATCGATGGTGCTTGTGGGCAAGGTCAACCACGGGCTGGTCGCTGCGATCAACGCCCACCACCCGGTGGCGGTTGGCCTGTCCGGCTCGGCCGCCCAGCTCCTCGAGGTGACCCCGGCGGCCGCCGAACTCGGCTTCGTCGGGCAGGTCACCAGCGTGCGGCCCGAGCTGATCAGGCGCCTGCTCGACGAGGAACTCGTTCCGGTGATCTCGACCATCGGCACCTTCGGCGGGCAGAGCTACAACATCAACGCCGACGACGTCGCCGCCGCGGTCGCCGAGGCGCTCGGCGCCGAGAAGCTGATCTTCCTCACCGACGTCCCCGGCGTAATGATCGACCAGACCGACCCGGACAGCCTGGTGGCCGCTCTGACGGCGGGGCGGGCTCGCGCCATGATCGGCGACGGCACGATCGGCGGGGGCATGGTGCCCAAGATCGAGGGGTGCCTGCGAGCGCTCGACGGCGGGGTGGGCAGCGTCCACCTGGTCGATGGCCGCCAGCCCCACGTGCTGTTGCTCGAGCTGCTCACCGACGCCGGCGTCGGAACGATGCTGACCCGAACCTGAACCCGATCCTGGAGGGGTGTGGAGGTGTGCCGGTGAATTTCACCGGCACACCTCCACACCTTCCGTCCACACCTTCCGTCCACACCTTCCGTCCACACCTTCCGTCCACGCCTTCCGTCCACGCCTTCCGTCCACACCGTTGATCCGTCAATCGTCTCGCCTGGAGCGAACATGACCACCACACACAACCCAGATCCGCACAGCACCGCCATGGGGGCACCCGAAGGCATGGAGCGCTGCCCGATCATGCCCACCTACGCAGCGCCGTCGATCCAGTTCGTCGAAGGGGCAGGCAGCTGGCTGACCGACCGGGAGGGCAAGCGCTACCTCGACCTGTTGTCCGGCCTGGCGGTCACATCGTTGGGTCACGCCCACCCGGCGGTGGCCGAGGCGGTGGCGGCCCAGGCCCAGCGGCTGGTGCACACCTCCAACCTGTACGCCACCGAGCACGCCGCCCCGGTGGCCCAGACGCTCGACCGGTTGCTCGGTGGAGGCGGTCAGGTGTTCTTCGCCAACAGCGGGGCCGAGGCCAACGAGTGCGCGATGAAGCTGGCCCGCAAGTGGGCCGGGCACGGCCGCTACGTCGTCGTTAGCGCCTACGGGTCGTTCCACGGCCGCACGATGGCCACCCTGGCCGCCACCGGCCAGCCGGCCAAGCACGAACCGTTTGCCCCGATGCCCGAGGGTTACCGGCACGTGGCGTGGGCCGACCTGGCCCACCTGGAGTCGGCGATCGACGAGACGGTCGCCGCCGTGATCATCGAGCCGATCCAGGGGGAGGGAGGGGTTCACCCCGCCGAGACCCAGTACCTGGCGGGCATCCGCCGGCTGTGCGACGAGCGCAACCTGTTGATGATCCTCGACGAGGTGCAGACCGGGCTGGGGCGCACCGGCGAGTGGTTCGGGTTTCAGCACGCCGGGGTGGCCCCCGACGTGGTGACCATCGCCAAGGCGTTGGGCAACGGCGTGCCGATCTCGGCCTGTTGGGCGCGGGCGGAGGTGGCCGCCGCTTTTCGGCCCGGCGACCACGGCTCGACCTTTGGGGGCAACCCGCTGTGTACCGCCGCCGCACGGGCCACGCTCGAGGTGATGGAGGACGAGGACGTACCCGCCCGCGCCGCTCGGGCCGGTGCGCTGCTGCGGGGCGGCTTGTCTGCGCTGGCGGGCGTGGCCGAGGTGCGAGGAGCCGGGCTGTTGCTGGCGGCGGAACTGGACGGCATCGACGCCGGCCCCGTGGCCGCCGACCTCCTCGTCGCCGGCGTGATCGTCAACGCGGTGACGCCGACCGCGCTCCGCCTGGCCCCCAGCCTGTTGATCTCCGACGAGGAGATCGAGGAAGCGACCGACCGGATCGGTGCCGTGCTCGACGCCCATCGCGCCGGGGGTGACTGATGCCCGCGCCCGGTGCCAGCAACGGCATCGCCCCGACCCGACGCTCCGAACCGCACCGACCTACCAGTGCAACGCCCAACTGCATGATGCCGACCCACATGACGCCGACCCACACGACGAGTGCGCACATGAACCCGATCGAAGGACCCCTCAGATGACTGCCCAGACCGACCGCCAGGTGCCGCACTTCCTGTCGATGGCCGATCTCTCGGCCGACGACCTGAGCGCTGTCCTCGAGCGCGCGGCCAACCCCGAACCGCCCCGAACACTGCTCGCTGGTCGGGGCGCCGGGCTGATCTTCGAAAAGCCGTCCGCCCGCACCCGCAACTCCACCGAGATGGCGGTCGTGCAGCTCGGCGGGCATCCGGTGACGATCCGCCCGGACGAGATCGGCCTGGGCGAACGGGAGGCGATCTCGGACGTGGCCCGGGTGCTGTCCCGCTACTTCGCCGTGCTCGGCGCCCGCACGTTCGCGCACCGCACCCTGACCGAGCTGGCCACCCACTCGCTCGTGCCCGTGATCAACCTGCTCTCAGACGATGGCCACCCGATCCAGATCCTCGCCGACCTGCTCACGCTGCACGATGAGTTCGGCGACGTCGCCCCCCTCGAGATCGCCTGGGTGGGCGACGCCAACAACGTTGCCCGCTCGCTGGCCCGGGGCTCGGCGCTGGCCGGCTATTCGGTGCGGTTGTGCGGCCCGGCCGGATACCGCTTCGACGATGCCGAGCTGGCCCGACTGGCCGAGGCGGGCGCCGACGTCACCGTCATCGACGATCCGATCGAGGCGGTCACCGGGGCCCACGCGGTGTACACCGACACCTGGACATCGATGGGCCAGGAGGAGGAGGCGCACCGCCGCAGGGTAGCCTTCGAGGGCTACCAGGTGACCGAGGAGCTGTTGGAGGCGGCGCGAGACGACGCCATCCTGTTGCACTGCCTGCCGGCGCATCGGGGCGAGGAGGTCACCGACGGCGCGCTCGACGGCCCCCGCAGCCGCGTCTTCGACCAGGCCGAAAACCGCATGCACGCCGCCCGGGGCCTGATCTGGTGGCTGGTTGAACGCTGTGATGCTGCCCGGGCGGGCGGCGCGGCTCTGGAAGGTCGGCGCGACCGTGGCTGAGGCCAGGCCGCTCTCCAAGCATCAGCGCCAACATCGGATCGCCGCGCTGCTCGGCGAGGTGCGGGTGACCAGCCAGGGCCGTCTGGCCGAGCTGCTCGCCGAGGAGGGCATTGCGGTCAACCCCTCGACGGTCAGCCGAGATCTCGAGGAGCTGGGCGCGGTCAAGGTGCGCATTCCCGGTGGGGAATCCGCCTACGTGATCGCCGAGCTTCCTCGCAACCAGGTGGCGCCCGCCGACCACCTGCGCCGGGTGTTGGGGGAGTGGGTGGTGGCGGTTGCCAACAGCGGCGAGCTGGTCGTGTTGTCCACCCCGCCCGGCTGCGCGCACGTGGTGGGTTCGGCGGTCGACCGTTCGGGCCTCGACGGGATCCTCGGCACCGTTGCGGGCGACGACACACTGCTGGTGATCGCAGCCGAGGATCCGGGCGGCTCGGCGTTGGCCGGTTCGCTGGCGGAACTCGCCGGCCTGGACGTCGGGTGGAGCCGACCTGGCCCGGCGCCCGGTCCGGTGGGCTTCATCGCCCCGACGAACGAGCGATGACCGACGCGGAGCCCGGGCCGGCCGATCCCGGGAGCGAACCTGTTGCCGATCTTGAGCTGTTCCGTCCGAACGGGGTGGTGCGCCCCGCCTGGTTGGCCGGATGGCGCGAGCACATCGATCTCCCCAAGTTGGGCGCTTACCGGCTTGTCGCCAAGCTGGATACCGGTGCCAGGACGTCGTCGCTGCACGCCCGGGAACTCCATCGCAACTCCGATCGATTGGGCCGCACCTGGCTGACGATGGAGCTGCTCGCCCCCGAGGAGGACGCCGGCGCCGACCCCCGCCCTCGCGGCCGGGATGCAACGGCCGATCCCGATGGCGACCCGTCCCCGGATCCCACCGACGCCGGCCGACGGCAGCAACCGCCCCAGGCCGCCGGGGCCCCGTCCGGGAACACCTCGGCGGAGGATCGGGACCTGGTCGTCCCGCCGGGCCCGGTGCGGGCGCGCTGGGTGGCCGACCGGGTGATCCGGTCCTCTAACGGTGTCGAGGAGCTGCGCCCGGTAATCCGCACGACCGTCGCCCTTGGAGGCCATCGCTGGGTATGCGAGATGACGCTGGCCGAGCGCGGCTCGATGGGTCACCCGGTGCTGCTTGGCCGCACGGCCATCCGGCGCCGCTTTCTGGTGCACCCGGGCCGCAGCTTCCTGACCGACACCGGGTCGATCATCGCTGGGGCCGGAGGGGTGTGAGCCAACTCGGGAGCCCGATGCGCGCTCTGGCGTACGTCTCGACTCCCCGGTTCGGGGCTCACCGGCAACTCGGGAGCCCGATGCGCGCTCTGGCGTACGTCTCGACTCCCCGGTTCGGGGCTCACCGGCAACTCGGGAGCCCGATGCGCGCTCTGGCGTACGTCTCGACTCCCCGGTTCGGGGCTCACCGGCAACTCGGGAGCCCGATGCGCGCTCTGGCGTACGTCTCGACTCCCGAGTTGCGGTTCTGGTTCGTGCTGGTTGCGGTTGCGGTTGCGGTTGCAGTTGGTGTTGCGGTCGTGACCGGTTACTCGCCCGGCTCCAGGGCGGGGGAGACATCGCCCTTGCCCAGGGTGCCGATGCGGCGGTAGGCGTCCAGCTTGGAGCGGGTGTCGGCGATGTCGAGGTTGCGCATGGTCAGCTGCCCGATCCGGTCGAGGGGGCCGAAGGCGGAGTCCTCGACGCGCTCCATCGACAGGCGGTCCTCCTCGTAGGTGAAGTTCTCGCCGGTCGTGTCGGTGATCGTGTAGTCGTCGCCGCGCCGCAGACGCACGGTGACCTCGCCGGTGACCGCCGAGCCCACCCAACGCATCAGCGGTTCGCGCAGCATCAGGCACTGCGGGTCGAACCAGCGGCCCTCGTAGAGCAGGCGCCCCAGGCGGCGGCCCATCGTGGCGTAGTTCTCCAGCGTGTTCTCGTTGTGGATGGCGCTCAACAGGCGCTCGTAGCCGATCTGCAACAACGCCATGCCCGGGCCCTCGTAGATGCCCCGCGACTTGGCCTCGATGATCCGGTTCTCGATCTGGTCGCTCATGCCCAGACCGTGGCGGCCGCCGATGGCGTTGGCCTCCATCACCAGCGCAACCGAGTCGGCGAACGTCGCACCGTTGAGGGTGGTCGGCCAGCCCTCCTCGAAGCCGATCGTGATGTCCTCGGTGGCGATGTCGACGTCCGGATCCCAATGGGCGACGCCCATGATCGGCGTGACGATTTCCATCGAGGTCGACAGGTCCTCGAGCGCCTTGGCCTCGTGGGTGGCGCCCCAGATGTTGGCGTCGGTCGAATACGCCTTCTCGGTCGGGTCGCGGTAGGGCAGGTTGTTGGCTTGGAGGAACTCGCTCATGCCCGCCCGCCCGCCGAGCTCGTCGACGAAGGTCGGATCGAGCCACGGCTTGTAAATGCGCAGCTCGGGATTGACCAGCAGGCCGTAGCGGTAGAACCGCTCGATGTCGTTGCCCTTGTAGGTGGAGCCGTCGCCCCAGATGTCGACCCCGTCCTCGTGCATCGCACGCACGAGCAGCGTGCCGGTGACCGCCCGGCCAAGCGGCGTGGAGTTGTAATAGGTCCGGCCGGCGGTGCGGATATGGAAGGCGCCGCACTGCAGGGCGATCAGCCCCTCGCGAACCAGCTCCGTGCGGCAGTCGATCAGCCGGGCCTCCTCGGCGCCGTACTCCTTGGCCCGAACCGGAACCGAGTCCAGGTCGGGCTCGTCGTACTGGCCGATGTCGGCGGTGTAGGCGTAAGGGATGGCGCCGCGCTCGCGCATCCAGGCGACGGCGGCCGACGTGTCGAGGCCGCCCGAGAACGCGATGCCCACCCGCTCGCCGACCGGCAGCTTCATCAACACCTTGGAGTTCGAGGCGGGGTCGGAGGCAGCTGCGCCGTCGGCTGAAGGATCGTCGGCGGAGGGTTCGGGGGGTGCTTGAGCCATCGGAGGAGTGTAGGCGTCCGGTATTTGCCGGTCGTTTCCCCCGGGCGGTGCTACTTGTGGCCGCCTCGGGGTACGCCGCCGTACTTCATACGGGTGTCGGCCAGGGATGCGGCCCGGGCGTCGTCGTCGTTGATCCCGGCGTCGACAAGCTCACCGGCGAACAGGGTGTGGGTGCCAAAGTCGATCGCCTGGCGTACCCGGCAGTCCAGCCAGGCGATCGCCTCGTCGAATATCGGCGCGCCGGTGGCCTGTGCCGTGACCGGCCGCCCGTTGAGCGCCCCATCGGCGTCGCTCGCCGGCTTGGAGAACTTCACGAACGGACGGGTGTTCTCGGCGTCCCACAGGTTGACGCTGAAGCAACCGCCCTCGCTGATCAACCGGTGGGTGATTGCGGTGTTGTCGACGCCGATGCCGATCATCACCGGCTCCATCGACAGCTGGGTGACCCAGCTGGTGGTCATCGCATTGCGCTCATCGCCCGAGCGGGAGCCGACGAGCACCAGGGCGTTGGGGATTTTCCACGTGACGCGGTTGATCAGCTCCGGGTCGAGGCTCATGTCGGCACCGTAGTTGGAACCGATAGGGTGCGCCGGGGCCCCACGATCTGGGGTGTGTCCCGCCCGTCAACGTGTTCAAGGCTCGTGTATGAAGATCGCCATCCTGTCGAGAAACTCCAACCTGTACTCGACGAACCGGCTGCGCGAGGCGGCGGTGGAGCGCGGCCACGACGCCAGGGTGGTCGACTACCTGCGCTGTTACATGAACATCACCGCCCATCGACCCCAGATCATCTATCAGGGGTCCGAGCTGGAGGGATTCGACGCCATCGTGCCCCGCATCGGGGCGAGCCACACGTTCTACGGCACGGCGGTTGTACGGCAGTTCGAGATGATGAAGGTGTTTTCGGTCAACGGCAGCCAGGCGATCAGCCGCAGCCGGGACAAGCTGCGGTCGCTGCAGCTGCTCAGCCAGGGTGGTATCGGGCTGCCGGTGACCGGCTTTGCCCACTCGACCAAGGACATCGACGGCCTGCTGGAGACGGTCGGCGGCGCACCGGTGGTCGTCAAGCTGCTCGAGGGTACCCAGGGCATGGGCGTGGTCCTGGCCGAGACCAAGAAGGCGGCCGAGTCGGTCATCGGGGCGTTCCGCCAGCTCGACGCCAACATCCTGGTCCAGGAGTACATCAAGGAGGCCAAGGGGGCCGACATCCGTGCCTTGGTGGTCGGCGGCCGGGTGATCGCCTCGATGCGCCGACAGGGGCCGCCGGGGGAGTTCAGATCCAACCTGCACCGGGGTGGCTCGGCCGAGGTGATCAAGCTGACGCCGGAGGAGCGATCGACCGCGTCGCGGGCCGCCAAGATCACCGGCCTGGCCGTCGCCGGCGTCGACCTGTTGCGGTCCAACCACGGCCCGGTGGTGATGGAGGTCAACTCGTCGCCGGGCCTGGAGGGCATCGAAAAGGCGACCAGCATCGACGTGGCGGGCAAGATCATCGCCTACATCGAGAAGAACCAGCCGGCGGCCGCCACCAAGCGACCCCGTCGCTCGACGACCTGAGCGATCGGACCACGGCGATGGCGTCCCGCCAGCGAGCCCCCCGAAACTCACCGGTCGAGCTGGGCGGGGTCACGGTGCAGCCGGGGCGTCGCGCGTCGATCGAGCTGCCGGTCGCCCGCCTTCCGACCCGGTCGTGGATGTCGCTGCCGGTCGTCGTGCTGTGCGGATCCCGCCCCGGACCCACCGTGTGGGTGTCGGCCGCCGTCCACGGCGACGAGCTGCTGGGCGTGGAGATCATCCGCCAGGTGATGCGGGGGATCGACCCTCGGCGGCTGTCGGGCACCATCCTGGCCGTGCCGGTCGTCAACGTGCCCGGTTTCCTGGCCCAGAGCCGATACACCCCGGATCGGCGCGACCTCAACCGCTCGTTCCCCGGGTCGCCCCGAGGGTCGTTGGCCAGCCGCTTGGCGCACTTGTTCATGACCGAGATCGTCGCCCGTTGCGATGCCGGCCTCGACCTGCACACCGGTTCGAACCACCGGGAAAACCTGCCGCAGATCCGCTGCAACACCGACGATCCGACCACGTTGGCGATGGCCGAGGCGTTCGCCCCTCCGGTGATCGTGCACTCCAAGCTGCGGGCGGGGTCGCTGCGCGACGCCTGCGCCAAGCGCGGCCTTCCCGTGCTGTTGCTCGAAGCGGGAGAGGCGTTGCGCTACGCCGAGTACCCGATCGAGGTGGGCGTGGCCGGGGTGCGCCGCACGCTGGCCCACCTCGGCATGCTGCGCCCCACCCCCTCCCATGAACCCGCCCCGCCTCCACCCGGCCGGCCCGCCCCGGTGATCCGCTCGTCGACCTGGGTGCGTTCGCGCCGCTCGGGCCTGGTGCGCTTCGACGTCGACCTGGGAGCGAGCGTCACCGTCGGCGAGCGCATCGGCACGGTCGCCGACGCCCACGGCCACACCCGCTCGATCGTCAAGAGCCGGACCGACGGCCTGGTGATCGGCATCACCCGCAATCCGCTCGTCAACCAGGGCGATGCGCTGGTGCATCTTGGCGAGTTCGCCGACTCGGGACGCGGGATCGCCAGCGATCCCACCGCCTGACCGGGGCAGGGTCGCAGAACCAAACCCATTGCTCGAGTTAGGCGAGCCTCATATACTCAGTCAGGTCCCCTCCCGCAGGTGGGGGTACTCACCGACACGGGAGCAGCGAATCGATGGTCGTTTGTCATTGCCTGGCGCTGAACGATCGCACGATCAGAGAGCTGTGCACCGACGGCCCGGTCACGGTCGACGATGTCGTCGCCCAGTGCGGGGCCGGCGGCCGCTGCGGAGGGTGCCGACCGACGATCGAGGCACTGCTGGCCGAGCACCAGGGGTTGGCGACGCCGGTTGAACTGGTCGGGGCCGGTTCGGCCGCCCGTGTAGCGTCGGCCGCATGAAGGGCTCCCCGGCAATTATCGAGTTTCTCAACGAGGCGCTGACCGCCGAGCTGACCGCCATCAACCAGTACTTCGCACACGCCAAGCTGTGCGAGAACTGGGGCTGGGCCCGGCTGGGAGCCAAGTACCGCGAGGAGTCGATCGAGGAGATGCGCGACGCCGAGAAGCTGATGGAGCGCATCCTCCTGCTCGACGGCATGCCAAACCTGCAGCGCCTGGGCAGCGTCCGGGTGGGGGAGACCCCCGCCGAGCAGTTCGAGCTCGACAAGGCGCTCGAGGAGAACGCGGTCGCCATGTACCGCCGCGGTTCCGCCCTTGCGGCGACGGAGGGTGACCCCGGCACACGGGAGCTGCTCGATCAGCTGGTGCTCGGCGAGGAGGAGCACCTCGACTGGATCGAGACCCAGCTGCACGCCATCGGTGACATCGGCATCGAGCGCTACCTGCAGTCCCAGCTCGACGCCTGACCGGCCCGGGTCACGCGGCCCCCACCGTTGGCGGACCGTCATCTCGACGACCGCGGACGACCGTCACCTCATACGGACAGGATCAGGTGGGCGTAGCCGAAGTAGATCAGCAGGCCGGAGGCGTCGACCAGCGTGGTGATCAGCGGGGCCGACACGACAGCGGGATCGATGTTCATCCGCCTGGCGAAGAAGGGCAGGGCAGCGCCGGCCATCGTGGCCCACACGCAGATCGTCACCAGGGTGAGGGCGACGACCAGCGCCAGGTCCGCCTCCCAGATCAGCGCAACGGGCACGAACACTGCCGAGCCCAGCATCAGCCCGAGCATGAACCCGACGCGTGCCTCGCGCCACACGACCCGGCGGAGGTCCTCGGGACGAACCTCGTCGACCGCGAGCGCCCGCACCATCGACGTCGAGGCCTGGGAACCACAGTTGCCGCCGGTGTCGATCAGCAGCGGGATGAATAGGGCGAGCGCAACCACGCGGGCGAGCGAGTCCTCGAAGATCTGCAACACGTTGACGGTCAGCGCCGCCGCCACGATGAGCACGAGCAGCCAGAGCGCCCGGGTGCGGGCGAGACCGAACACCGACATGGCCAGGTACGGCTCGCGGGCCGGGCTGCGCCCGCCCTGGAGCGCCATGTCCTCGCTCTCCTCCTCCTCGAGCACGGCCATGGCGTCGTCGACGGTCAGCACGCCCACCAGGCGCTCTTCGGCGTCGACCACCGGCAGTGCGATCAGGCCCTCGTTGCTGACCAGGCGGGCGGCCACCTCCTGGTCGGTATGGGTGGAGACGTAGCGCACGTCGGTGTTCATCAGGTCGGCGACCAGCGACTCGCGGTCGGCGATCACCAGGGCGCGCAGGCCGGTGACGCCGATCAGGTGACGTTCGTCGTCGAGCACGGGCAGGGCGTAGATCGTCTCGGCGTCGAGGCCGTCGCGGCGGATCTTGGCCAGCGCCTCGCCGACGGTCATCGATTCGCGCAGCGAGATGAACTCGGGGCTCATCAGCCGTCCGGCTGAGTCCTCGGGGTAGCCGAGCAGGGTGGAGGTGAGGGCGAGCTCGCCCGGGCTCAGGGAGGCGAGCAGCCGGTTGGCCACCTTGGCCGGCACCTCGTCGAGCAGGCGCACCCGGTCGTCGGGGTCGAGCTCCTCGATCAGGTGGACCACCCGGTCGGCGCGCAGACCGCGGAGCAGCCGCTGCTGGTAGGTCGGTTCGAGGATCTCGAAAACCTGGGCGGCACGGTCGCGGTCGAGCAGACGGAAGACGACGCCCATGGCCTCATCGTCGAGCCGGACCAGTTCGGCAACGATGTCGCGGGCACCCATCGATGCCAGCGAATCGCTCAGCGCCTGGGTGTCCGACGAACGGACGAGGGTTGCGATCGGTTCGGGTCCCATCGCTGTACCCTCCCCGACGTCGACGGGGCCGGTCGAATCATGCGGCCGGGCCCTTCGGTTCGTCGTGGTGGGTTTCGGGGGTCGACCAAGTGACAGCCGGCCCGTCTCGCCGACGCCCTGGGGGTCGGATCAGGGTGCCCCGTTGTCGCCGTCCGGGCTGAGCAGGCAGGCGGAGTCGAGCAGCTGGAACTCCCAGCCGTAGCGTCTCAGGTCGTCGGCGGTCGCGGTCAGCAGTCGGCCGGCGATCGGGCGAGCCCGGGTGACGGCCGACAGGTCCACACGCACCGTGCCCGGCTCGGCAAGCTCTGAGTGGTCGAGCAGGTGGTGCACTAGTTGCGCGGTCGACACGAAGTCGAGCTCGCCACGCACGGCGACCGTGTGCACTCCGTCGTCGTCGCTGGTCGACACGATCGGGGAGAGGGGCGAGCGGGGATGACCGAGCAGGTGCATGTCGAAGTAGTCCGACAGCTCGGCGAGCGCCTCGACGCCGCGCACGCTGTTGCCCCGGGCATCGAGGGGTGCGCTGTGGACGCCGATGCCGAACTGGCCCGGCAGGATGGCGACGATGCCGCCGCCGACCCCGCTCTTGGCGGGCAGGCCCACCCGGATCATCCATTCGCCCGAATAGTCGTACATGCCGCAGCTGGCCATCATCGACAGCGTGTGGCGGGCGGCGAGTTCGCTGACCACCCGATCGCCGGTGACCGGGTTGATGCCGCCGTGGGCCAGGGTGGCCCCCATCACGGCGAGGTCCTCGACGCTCACCTTCAGCGAGCACTGCTGGAAGTAGACCTCCATCGCGTCGGCGACCGACCCGTCGAGTCGGCCGGCCGCCAGCGCCAGGTAACCGAGCGCCCGGTTGCGGTCGCCGGTGGCGGCCTCCGACGACAACACCGCCTCGTCGAGTTCGAGGTCCCGCCCGGCGAAGGCCGACATCGCCTCACGCATTCGCCGCACCTGACGATCGACGTCGATGCCTGGGACCATCGAGCTGATGACGATCGCCCCGGCGTTGATCATTGCGTTGTCCGGTCGACCGGTGTCGGGCTCGAGGCTGATGGCGTTGAACGGCTCGCCGCTGGGCTCGAATCCGACGTTGCGGGCGACCTCCTCCAGTCCCAGCTCGTCGATCACCATCGCATAGACGAACGGCTTGGAGATCGATTGGATCGTGAACGTGTTCTCGTCGCCCGCCCGGTAGCTGCGGCCGAGCACGCTGGTCATGGCGATGCCGAAGCGGTCGGGGTCGACGTGGGCGAGCTCCGGGATGTAGTCGGCCAGCCGACCGCCGTGTTGGCGGCTGGCCCGGATCAGCAGGTCGGCCAGACCGGCGCTGATGTGGTCGGTGCGGCCGGTCGCGTGTGGGCCGGTTGGGTTGGGTGTGGCCCGGACGGTCGGCGGAGGGTTGGGCGTCGAAGGCGGAGGCACGGCGGCGACCCTACCGGTGCCCGGCGGGCGATCCGGTTGCACCAGCAACGTCGAGCGACCACACGACCGGCCGGGCCCGGAGCTCCCCGTCGACGGCACGCGTCGAGGGTCCGGCCGGGTTCGTGATGCCCGGCCTCAGCCCGGCTGCGGCACGTTGTTCCAGACAAGTTCCTGGGCCAGTTCGGTGGCCGGGAAAACGCTCTGGGCCTCTTCGAGCAACCCGTCGGTTGAGTCGTAGCGCATCGAAAAGTGGGTGAGCAGCAGCGCCGTGGCGCCGGCGTCGCTGGCGACCCCGGCGGCCTCGGACGCGGTGGCGTGGCCGTGACGGTCGGCCAGGTTGGCATCGGCCTGGGCGAACGTGGCCTCGTGGACCAATAGCCCGACGCCGGTGGCCAACGCTCGTGCTCCGTCGCAGGGTCGTGTGTCGTAGGCGAAGGCCGCCGACGCCCCCGCTGTGGTCGGCCCGGTCACCTCCGAGGGCTCGACGGTCCGCCCGCTGGGTGTGATGACCGCTTCGCCGCGTTGAAGCGCTCCGAGGAGCGGACCGCGGGGCACGCCCAGTTCTGCCAGGCGATCGAGGTCGAGGTTGCCCGGAGCGTCGGAGGCGTCGAAGCGAAACCCGATCGTCGGCACGCGGTGATCGAGGGGGGCGATCGCCACGCCGAGATGATCGATCGGGGCGAGGCGCGTCACGTCTGTGTCGGGGAGCCCGGCCGGGTCGAACTCCTCGATGTCGAGCGGGATGGCGATCCGCAGGGCCGGTGTCGCCGCCAGCGCGTCGAGCAGATCGCTGAGTCCGGTCGGGCCGATCAGGCGAAGCGGACGCTGGCGGTCGTCCATGCCCATCGTTGCCAACAGGCCCGGCAGGCCGAGCACGTGGTCGCCGTGCAGGTGCGTGCAGCAGATGGCGTCGAGCGACGTCGGGGACACCCCGACGGACAGCAACCGGTTCTGAGCGGCCTCGCCGCAGTCGATGAGCACCCGAACGGCCGACTCGGTCGGCGCCGGCACCTCGAGCAGCGTCGAGGAGGTGAAGCGGTCCCGGGTGGGCCGACCCGCTGCGGTGCCGAGGGGAAGGAGACGCACGGGTCCAATCTAGGGCGACCCCGGCTGGAAGCGGTCCAGCGTGCGCGAGGTGCCGGCAGCATCGGGCGTGGGTGCGGCCACCGTGCGGGTGAGGCCCGCCGCGTAGCCTGGCCGCTTCCAATCCCGACCGAGGAGCCCCATGGCCGCCGACCCCCACGCGAACCTCAACGACGACAGCGAGACCGTCGACCCGGCACCGGCCGACCGGCCGACCGCCGAGGGTGGGATCGCCGGCGGTGGGGCCCTGTGGCACGGCAGGTTCGGGTCCGGGCCTGCCGAGTCGCTGATGGCCTACACCGAGAGCATCAGCTTCGACCGACGCCTGCTCTTCGACGACGTGACCGCCTCCCAGGCCCACGTGCGTGGGCTGGCCCGGGGCGGGCTGCTCGACGCCGACGAGGAGCGGGCGGTGCTCGAGGCGCTCGAGGCGGTCGCCGCCGAGGAGCGGGCCGGCCGACTGGTGGCCCACGCCGACGACGAGGACATCCATACGCTGATCGAGCGGAGGGTGACCGAGCTGGCGGGCCCGGCGGGCGCCAAGCTGCACACCGGCCGCAGCCGCAACGACCAGGTGGCCACCGCCTTCCGCCTGTGGAGCCGCCGGGCGATGGCCCAGCTGGCGGGCGGTCTGGCCGAGTTGGCCAAGGTGCTGACCGTCCGGGCCAACGAGGCCGGCGCCGGCCCCGACGCCCCCTCGATCCCCGGCTACACCCACCTCCAGCGGGCCCAGCCGGTGCTGCTCGCCCACCACCTCGCCGCTCATGCCTGGGCGCTGCTGCGCGACGCCGACCGCATCGCCGACTGGATGGACCGCACCGACTGGAGCCCGCTCGGGGCGGGCGCCCTGGCCGGGTCGTCCCTGCCGCTCGATCCGGCCGGCACGGCCAAGGAGCTCGGCCTGTCCCGACCCTTCGAGAACTCCCTCGATGCCACCTCCGACCGTGATTGGGTGGCGGAGGCGACCTTTATCGTGGCGATGGCCGGCGTGCACCTGTCCCGCATGGGGGAGGAGGTGGTGTTGTGGTCCTCCGACGAGTTCGGCTTTGCCACCCTCGACGACGCCTACGCCACCGGTTCGTCGATGCTGCCCCAGAAGAAGAACCCCGACATCGCCGAGTTGGCCCGGGGCAAGGCGGGCCGGCTGATCGGCAACCATGCCGGGTTGCTCGCCACGTTGAAGGGCCTGCCGATGGCCTACAACCGGGACCTCCAGGAGGACAAGGAGCCGCTGTTCGACGGGGTCGACCAGCTGGGTCGGGCTCTCTCGGCGATGGCCGGCCTGTACGCCACGCTGCGCTTCAACACCGAGGCGATGGCGGCTGCGGCCGACAGCCCGGGGGCGGTGGCGACCGACCTGGCCGAGCTGCTGGTCGAATCGGGCATGCCCTTCCGCGAGGCCCACGCCGTGGTGGGGGCGCTGGTGCGGCGCTCGCTGACCGAGGGGGCGAGCCTCGCCGACCTGGTGCGTGCCGAACCGCGCCTGGGGCCGGACGCGGTCGCCTTGTTCGAGCCCGGTGCGTCGGTGGCCAACCGCACCACCCCCGGTGGGGCGGGCCATGCGCCGGTGGCGGCCCAGCTGAGGTCGCTGACCGCTGCGGTCGACGCCGCCGCCGAGCGTTGGGCCAACTAGCCCCGGGGGGCCAGCTCCCACTCGTCGTTCGGGTGGCGCAGGCGCTGATCGGCTGGCGATTGGCGAGCACCGTGGGGATCGACGGCGGCGATCCGCTGATCGGTCGCATCGTCGAGACCGAGGCCTACGGCGGCGGCGATGACCCCGCCTCCCACGCCCACCGGGGGCCGACGCCCCGCAACCGGGTCATGTTCGGTCCCGCCGGGCGGCTCTACGTCTACCGCTCCTACGGCATCCACTGGTGCGCCAACGTCGCCGTCGGTCCGGAGGGCACAGGCTCGGCGGTACTCGTGCGGGCGGTCGAGCTGGCAGGTCCCGACCCGGATGCGTTGGCGCGCTCGTTGATCGAGTCCCGTCGTCCCAAGGCCCGCCGACAGGTCGACTGGAGCAATGGCCCCGGCAAGCTGGCCGCCGCTCTGGGGATCACCGGCGAACACGACGGCCTCGACGTGTTCGATCCGAGGTCGCCCATCCGCCTGCTGGCTCCAACGCAGCAGGAGCGCCCGGCACGGTTGCTGGCGACACCTCGCATCGGCATCACCCGGGCGGTGGAGCGCCGCTGGCGTTTCGTCGACGCCGACTCCCGGTGGCGGGGGCCGATCCCTCAGGCGTCCTCATGAGGTGCGTCCCGTCATCCCCGGCGTCGCAACCGGGCGGCCTCAGCTCCGCTCAGATGTCGCCGGGGGTGCCGCACTCCTCCATGTTGTTCACCCTGGCGAAGCGGTCGATGTAGCGGCTGACCTGCTTCTTGTCCCGCAACGACTCGGTGAACTGGGAGTCCTTACGACCACTCTCGAGCACGTCGACGAAGCGCTGCCGGTCCTCGATATGACGGTCCCAGTCGCCGAGCCAGGCAGTGACCAACGATGCCTCGGTCGGGTCGGGGGGCGGCTCGAGCGCAGCGAGTTCGTCGGTCATGTCGGTCAGGATGTCGATCGAATCCTCGACCGAAGCGGCGCGGTCCTGGGGTGTCTTGGCATCGGAGGCTGCCGGCAACGTGTCGAATTCGTCCCGCCACTTGGTGCAGACGGCGTTGGCCTGTTTGGTCCACTGCGTGTCGCTGAGCTGGTCGACCGAGTCGGTCGATCCCCACCCGTTGAAGGCCGCAACCCACATCAACACGATGGCGAGCACCCCGAGGGTGGCGAGCGCCATGCCGATGCGCCTCCTGACGAGTGCTCCTCCGGCCAGCGGGGCGTCCGGTGATTCGTCGGCGGGGTCGTTCGGGTCGGTTTCGGGCGGGGTCACGGCGCCAGCCTGCCACTAGCGGCGCGGTGGGGACAGTTCGCCTGGCACGACGCTCAGCCCCCGGCGGGGGCGAGGCCGGCCGAGTCGTTGCCGGTCGGGGGCTGTTCGGTTGACGCGGCGGGCTCGACCCTGATCTCGACGGTCCGGTCCTCCGGCGGCGCAGCGCCGGGGCCGGGCGTCTGGCTCCAGACCGTTCCGGGGCCGACCGCTGCTCCGGTGGCGTCCACCGTGCCCGCCGGGGCGGCGGTGGCGGCTTCGGCCACCTCGAACCCGGCCTGCTTGAGCAACTGCTTGGCATCGGTGGCGCTCAGGCCGAGCAGCGAGGGGACCGCCTGGGTGCCGGGCGCCGCCTCGATCGACACCTCGGCGCCCCGGGTCAGTGTCCGCCCGGGGAGCGGGCTCTGGTTGACGACCGCACCGGGTTGGTTTTGAGGATTCGGCAGCAGCTCACGGAAGGTGACGACCAGGCCGAGTTCCTCCAAGCGGGCCAGCGCATCGCGTTGGCCCCGGCCCCGCACATCGGGCATCTGGACGACGTCGGGCGGCTCCAGCGGTTCGAACTGGCGAACCTCGGGGATGGTCGGTTGCGGCTGCTGGGGGATCGGCTGGGTGAAGGGCGTCGGTGGGGTGAGCGCCAGTGCCTGCTTCATGAAGTCGGCCCAGATCTGTGCCGGTACCTTGCCGCCCTGCACCGACCCGAGGTCCTTGGGGCTGACCGGGCGGCCGTCCGGGCCCTTGATCGACTGGGAGTAGCCAACCCACACCGCCGTGGCCAGGTCGGGGGTGTAGCCGACGAACCAGGCGTCGGAGTTGGCCCCGCTCTTCAGCTCCACCGTGCCGGTCTTGCCCGCCTCGGGTCGTCCGATGTCGGCGTTGGTCTTGCCGGTGCCCTTGGTGATCACGCCGGTGAGGATGCGACTCTCCTCGAAGGCGACTTCCGGTTCGAGCACCTTCCTCTGGCGGTGCTGGTTCTGGTACATCACCGAACCGTCCGCCTTGGTGATGCGGGTGACGAGCACCGGATCGACTCGGATGCCCCGGTTGGCGAACGTCGAATAGGCCGAGGCCATCTCCATGACGGTCGAGTTGTAGGTGCCGAGGGTGATCGTGGCGTTGACGCTGCCGTCGCGCTCCTTGAGCTGGTTCTGCCCGATACCCAGGTCGTAGGCGGTCTCGCGGATCTTCTGGGGGCCAAGCACCCGGGAGGCCAGGTGGGCGAAGCAGGTGTTGGATGAGAAGGCTGCGCAGTCCTCGAGCGTCGCCGACCCGCCCAGCCCGCCGCCGCCCGACGGACACCAGTTGCCGAAACAGGTCTGGCTGGGGGAGGGGAACCGATCGCCGGCCTTGATGCCCTGCTTGAGAGCGGTGGCCAGCGTGATGCCTTTGAAGCTCGACCCGGTGGGCCGACCACCGCCGACCGCCAGGTTGACCTTGGCGTAGTCGGTGTCACCGAAGTAGTCCTTGCCACCCACCATCGCCTTGACGTACCCGGAGCGGGGCTCGATCGTGACCAGCGCGGCATCGGGGTCGTGGGAGCCATCGTTTGGATCACCCTCGAAACCCGGGTTGGGCAGCCGGCCGGCGATCGCCGCTTCGGCCTGGGCCTGCGTGTTGAGGTCGAGGGTGGTGTAGATGCGCAGTCCGCCGCCGTAGAGCAGTTCGGCGCGTTCGGCCCGGGTGGTCCCAAACTCCGGGTTGTCGAGAAACCACTCCCTCACTTCGGAGACGAAGTGCCCGGCGGGGAAGGCGGCCTGGCCCGGCGAGGTGCCCTTGGGGATCACGCCGAGGGGGGAGGACTTGGCGGTCTTTGCCGTCTCGGGGTTGATGTAGCCCTCGGAGAGCAGCTCACCGAGCACCACGTTGCGTCGCTTGGTTGCATCTTCGGGGCGCTTGTAGGGGTCGTGCATCGTCGGGGACTGAACGATACCGGCGAGCATCGCCGATTGGGCCAGGTCGAGGCCGTTGGCCGACTTCCCGAAGTAGGTGTTGGCCGCCGCTTCGATGCCGCTGGCGCCGTTGCCGAAGTACACCGTGTTCAGGTACAGCTCCAGGATCCGCTCCTTGGAGTAGGTGCGCTCGATCTCGATCGCCAGCGATGCCTCCTCCAGCTTGCGGCTGAGGGTCTCCTCGTCACCGAGCAGTGCGTTCTTTACGTACTGCTGGGTGATCGTCGAGCCGCCCTGGGACACCCCGCCGGCCTCGTTGTTCTCCTTGACCGCACGAGCGATCGCCCGGGGGTCGACCCCGTTGTGCTCCCAAAAGCGCCGGTCTTCGATCGACACGATGGCGTTCTGCATGTTGGTCGACACCTGATCGAGCGGAACGCTGATGCGGTTCTGGTCGGCTTGGAGGGTGGTGATGCGCGTGCCGTTGGCGTCGAAGACCGCCGAGGTCTCGGCGGTGTCGGGCAGTGGGATGGGGAGGGCGCGCTTCTCGGTCGTGCACGAAGCGAGCGATCCGGCAACGACGACAAGGACTGCAAGGATGGTCAAGGGGCGGCGCATTGCTCCCTATTGTGGCGGGGGCGGCACCCGATGGGTGTGCACCCCGGCTACAGGCGCACTGTTCACAGGTGCCATCGGTCAATTGGGCCAGGTCCCAACGGCGGGTTCACCCAGGTCGCTCCGCCTCGTTCACCCGGGTCGCTACGCTCGGCTGCATGACTGTGGACGCCCCCGGCACCGACCCGATGTCCCAACCGGTGGGCGATGCGCCGGCGTCCGGTGGGAGTTTTCGGTCGCCGTTGCTCACCGACCTGCACGCCCGGGGGCTGATCGCCGACAGCACCGACCTCGACTCACTGGATCGCCGGCTGAGCGAAGGCCCCATCACCCTGTACTGCGGGTTCGATCCGACAGCGGACTCGCTGCATGCGGGACACCTGCAGCAGCTGATGACGCTCGCCCGCTTCGCACGTGCCGGCCATCGCGCGCTCGTGCTCGTCGGCGGGGCGACCGGCCGCATCGGTGATCCTTCTGGACGGGACACGGAGCGGCCCCTGCTCGACGACGACACCCTCGACGCCAACGTGGCGGCCATTCGGGCGCAGGCCAGCAAGTTTGTCGACGTCACCGAACCGGGAACGATGGTCAACAACCTCGACTGGAGCGCAGGGCTGGACCTGCTCGGCTTCCTTCGCGATGTGGGCAAGCACGTCACCGTTTCCTCGATGCTGGCCCGCGACTCGGTCAGGTCTCGGATGGACCGCAGCGAGGGCATCTCCTTCACCGAGTTCTCCTACCAACTGCTTCAGGCCAACGACTTCCTCACCTTGTATAGGTCCGAGGACTGTGAGCTCCAGGTGGCCGGCACCGATCAGTGGGGCAATATCACCGCCGGTATCGACCTCGTCCGCAGGGTGGAGGGTGCCTCACTGCACGGCCTGACAACCCCACTGATCGTGCGATCCGACGGCAAGAAGTTCGGGAAGTCGGTTGGGGGTGCGATCTGGCTGTCGGCCGAGCAGACCAGCCCCTATGCGTTCTACCAATACTGGATGCAGATTCCCGACGACGACGTCGAGGCGCTGCTGCTCCGGCTGACATGGCTCGACATCGAGGTCATCGACGCCATCGTCTCCGAGCACTTCGCGCAACCGCACCGTCGGGAGGGCCAACGCCGGCTGGCCCACGAGCTGACCTCGCTGGTCCACGACGAGCAGGCGGCCCGATCCGCTGCCATCGCCAGCGAGGTGCTCTTCGGTGGTGATCCGGCTGGGCTGGATCGCGACACCCTGGGGATGCTGGCGGTCGAACTGGAGACCACCAACGTGACGGTCGACGAGTTGGCCGACGGCCTCGACGCGGCCGACACCTTCGTCCGTGCAGGTCTGGCCCGTTCCAAAGGGGAGGTTCGCAAGAACGCCTCCGGGTTTCGGGTCAACGGACAGCCGTGTGACCTGGCCGAACCCCTTGACCGCCACGCCCTACTCGATGGGGCGGCCATCCTGCTGAGCCACGGAAAGCGACAACATCGCCTGGTGGTCCTCCGGGACGGGATCACTGTCGGCTAGCGGGTGTGGCCCATCCGGGTCGAGACACCAGGGTCGCTGTGACGGACGGCTCGTCAACTCGATTGGCGGAGGAGGCGAGGGCTGTCTAGGTTCTCCCCTCGTTGCCCCGGCAACACGGACTAGCCCTCCAAGGCAGGCACTCGGAGAAACTTCCGAAAAACCTGCGAAACGACTTGACAGGGCGAGAGACAGTCCGTAAGTTAAGCAGTCGCTTGAAGCACAGCTTCGAACGGCAAACGGATCAACGGTCCCCATCAGGTCTCCCTCCAAGGATTCCGGGATGCGCATCCGAGCAGCAACCAAGGGTTGCAGCGCTCTTTGACAACGGAATAGAGGACGCAGCGAGTGCGGGCCAAGTGCATCGACTTTGTCGATCTGCTTGGACCAATCAATTGAAGTTAGTAATACCAGCAATATGGACCGATCCCGTCTCACGGGATCGTGACGTACTGTTCCAGTTGGCAAAGGGACAACTCCCAATGCCGGCTCTTCTGATCGTCAGCTCGGTCCCCCTTTGGGGGTGTTGGGCTGTCAATCTTCGACGGAGAGTTTGATCCTGGCTCAGGACGAACGCTGGCGGCATGCCTAATACATGCAAGTCGAACGCGACCAGCCGGTGCTTGCACTGGCGAAGTCGAGTGGCGAACGGGTGAGTAACACGTGAGAAACCTACCCTGGAGTGGGGAATAACTCGAAGAAATTCGAGCTAATACCGCATACCTTCTTACCGCCGAATGGTGGTTTGAAGAAAGATTTATCGCTCTGGGAGGGTCTCGCGGCCTATCAGCTAGTTGGTGAGGTAACGGCTCACCAAGGCATCGACGGGTAGCTGGTCTGAGAGGACGATCAGCCACACTGGAACTGAGACACGGTCCAGACTCCTACGGGAGGCAGCAGTAGGGAATCTTGCGCAATGGGCGAAAGCCTGACGCAGCAATGCCGCGTGCGGGACGAAGGCCCTAGGGTCGTAAACCGCTTTCAGTAGGGACGAAAATGACGGTACCTGCAGAAGAAGCTCCGGCCAACTACGTGCCAGCAGCCGCGGTGATACGTAGGGAGCAAGCGTTGTCCGGAATTACTGGGCGTAAAGGGCTCGTAGGTGGTTGAGTAAGTCAGATGTGAAATCTCAGGGCCCAACCCTGAGCGTGCATTTGATACTGCTCTGACTAGAGTCCGGTAGGGGAGTGCGGAATTCCTGGTGTAGCGGTGAAATGCGCAGATATCAGGAGGAACACCGACGGCGAAGGCAGCACTCTGGGCCGGTACTGACACTGAGGAGCGAAAGCATGGGTAGCAAACAGGATTAGATACCCTGGTAGTCCATGCCGTAAACGTTGGGCACTAGGTGTGGGGAGAACTCAACTCTCTCCGCGCCGTAGCTAACGCATTAAGTGCCCCGCCTGGGGAGTACGGCCGCAAGGCTAAAACTCAAAGGAATTGACGGGGGCCCGCACAAGCGGCGGAGCATGTTGCTTAATTCGAGGCAACGCGAAGAACCTTACCTGGGTTGAACTACGTGGGAAAAGCCGCAGAGATGCGGTGTCCTTCGGGGTCCACGATAGGTGGTGCATGGCTGTCGTCAGCTCGTGTCGTGAGATGTTGGGTTAAGTCCCGCAACGAGCGCAACCCTTGTCCTATGTTGCCAGCGGGTAAAGCCGGGGACTCGTAGGAGACTGCCGGGGTCAACTCGGAGGAAGGTGGGGACGACGTCAAGTCATCATGCCCCTTATGTCCAGGGCTGCAAACATGCTACAATGGCCGGTACAACGGGCAGCTAAACCGCGAGGTCAAGCGAATCCCACAAAGCCGGTCTCAGTTCGGATTGAAGTCTGCAACTCGACTTCATGAAGCTGGAGTCGCTAGTAATCCCGGATCAGCAACGCCGGGGTGAATACGTTCCCGGGCCTTGTACACACCGCCCGTCACACGCCGAAAGTCGGCAACACCCGAAGTCAGTGGCCCAACCCCTAGGGGAGGGAGCTGCCGAAGGTGGGGCTGGCGATTGGGGTGAAGTCGTAACAAGGTAGCCGTACCGGAAGGTGCGGCTGGATCACCTCCTTTCTAAGGAGTTCCTTTCCTCTTAACTCGGTCGAATGACCGGGATGAGATTGGAACAACTAGTTGAGGCACTCGTTGGTGCCGACCCCTCGGGGTTGGCCACCGTTCTCTATTCCGTTGTGAGGGAGCGCCCGGACCATTGTGGTCCGGTCTTCCCCTCGTATAGCGCACCCATTCATTGGGTGCGCTATCGGTCGTTCCTTGAGAATTTCATTGCGAGCACGAGCATCTTTGTGAGAAATATTCAAGTTATGAAGGGCCAACGGTGAATGCCTTGGCGTCTGCTGCCGATGAAGGACGTGGGAGGCTGCGAAAAGCCACGGGGAAGTGCCGACCAACTGTCGATCCGTGGATGTCCGAATGGGGAAACCCAGCACCTGTAATGGGGTGTTACTCCGCCCTGAATTCATAGGGGCGGTAGAGGGAACTGCGTGAACTGAAACATCTCAGTAACGCGAGGAACGAAAAGCAAAAGCGACTCCCTGAGTAGCGGCGAGCGAAATGGGATCAGCCTAAACCGTACTGGTGTTAAAGCCCGATGGCGTTGCCAGTATGGGGTTGTGGGAACTAACAGAGGAGTCATCGGACCCTCAAGGAGTTACAAAGCTGCTGGCTAGTGGAAGCGTCCTGCGAACGGCGCGCCGTAGAGGGTAAGAGCCCCGTACACGAAAGTCATCAGCCTCCTGTTGTGTCTCCCGAGTAACGCCGGATCCGGGAAAGCCGGCGTGAATCTGCGAGGACCACCTCGTAAGGCTAAGTACATGCAGACGACCGATAGTGAACTAGTACCGTGAGGGAAAGGTGAAAAGTACCCCGGGAGGGGAGTGAAATAGTACCTGAAACCGTTGGTCTACAAACAGTCAAAGCAGCTTTAGGGCTGCGATGGCGTGCCTTTTGAAGAATGAGCCAACGAGTTACGGTGTGTGGCAAGGTTAACCCGATGAGGGGAAGCCGGAGCGAAAGCGAGTCTGAATAGGGCGTTCAGTCGCATGCCGTAGACCCGAAGCCGAGTGAGCTATCCATGGGCAGTGTGAAGCGGAGGTAAGACTCTGTGGAGGCGCGAACCGACTTCAGTTGAAAATGGAGCGGATGACCTGTGGATAGGGGTGAAAGGCCAATCAAACTCGGTGATAGCTGGTTCTCCGCGAAATGCATTTAGGTGCAGCGTCGTGCGTTCAACGATGGGGGTAGAGCACTGAATGGGCTAGGGGTCCTACAAGACTACCGACCCCAATCAAACTCCGAATACCATCGTTCCAGAGCACGGCAGTGAGACCTCGGGGGATGAGCTTCGAGGTCGAGAGGGAAACAGCCCAGACCGCCAGCTAAGGTCCCAAAATCTGAACTAAGTGGTAAACGATGTGAGATTGCGAAAACAGCCAGGAGGTTGGCTTGGAAGCAGCCATCCTTTAAAGAGTGCGTAACAGCTCACTGGTCGAGTGATCTTGCGCGGACAATGTAACGGGGCTCAAGTTCAGTACCGAAGCTGCGGATGCGACTCTTTGAGTCGCGTGGTAGCGGAGCGTCGAGCGCGCAGCGAAGCGGCGGGATAACCCAGCCGTGGAGTGCGTTCGAGTGAGAATGTTGGCATGAGTAGCGAAAGAGGGGTGAGAACCCCCTCCGCCGTATGTCCAAGGGTTCCTGGGCGAGGCCAATCCTCCCAGGGTGAGTCGGGAGCTAAGGCGAGGCCGAAAGGCGTAGTCGATGCACAACTGGTTGATATTCCAGTACCACCATGTTCGCGACCGTTCCAATACTTTGTTGCTAAGGGGCTGTGTTGACTTCGGTCAACACGAACCGACCCACATTGTTGCGGAAAGCTATAGGGGGACGCAGGAAGGTAGATGAACCCGGTGAATGGTAGAACCGGGGTAAGCGTGTAGGAGGAGGACCAGGCAAATCCGGGCCTCACATACTCTGAGACGTGATACCGAGCCGCTTCAGGCGAAGTCATTAATCCTATGCTGCCTAGAAAAGCCCAGTAGCGAGTTGACATGGTGCCCGTACCCCAAACCAACACAGGTGGACAGGTAGAGCATACCAAGGCGAGTGGGATAACTATGGTTAAGGAACTCGGCAAATTTCCTCCGTAACTTCGGGATAAGGAGGACCCCAGTAGCGTGACGAGACTTGCTCTCCGAGCGTGAAGGGGTGGCACAAAATTGAGGGAAGCGACTGTTTACCAAAAACACAGCAGCGTGCTAAGCCGTAAGGCGCTGTATACGCTGTGACTCCTGCCCGGTGCTGGAAGGTTACGGGGATGGGTTAGTCCTTCGGGACGAAGCTCTGAACCTAAGCCCCAGTAAACGGCGGCCGTAACTATAACGGTCCTAAGGTAGCGAAATTCCTTGTCGGGTAAGTTCCGACCTGCACGAATGGAGTAACGACTTCCCTACTGTCTCAACCATAGACCCAGCGAAATTGAAGTACGAGTAAAGATGCTCGTTAGCTGCAGAAGGACGGAAAGACCCCGTGGACCTTTACTATAACTTGATGTTGTGTTTTGTCATATGTTGTGTAGGATAGGTGGGAGACAAGGAAGCATGGACGCTAGTCTGTGTGGAGTCATCGTTGAAATACCACCCTGCATATGGTGAGGCTCTAACCTAGACCCGTTATCCGGGTTGGGGACAGCGTCAGGCGGGTAGTTTAACTGGGGCGGTTGCCTCCTAAAGAGTAACGGAGGCGCCCAAAGGTTCCCTCAGCCTGGTTGGCAATCAGGCGTCGAGTGCAATGGCAAAAGGGAGCTTGACTGCGAGACCTACAAGTCGAGCAGGAGCGAAAGCTGGGCATAGTGATCCGGCGGTTGCGTGTGGAAGCGCCGTCGCTCAACGGATAAAAGGTACCCCGGGGATAACAGGCTAATCTTGCCCAAGCGTCCATAGCGACGGCAAGGTTTGGCACCTCGATGTCGGCTCATCGCATCCTGGGGCTGAAGCAGGTCCCAAGGGTTGGGCTGTTCGCCCATTAAAGCGGTACGCGAGCTGGGTTCAGAACGTCGTGAGACAGTTCGGTCCCTATCCTCTGTAGCCGTAGGTGAATTGAGGAAAGCTGTCCCTAGTACGAGAGGACCGGGACGGACGCAGCTCTCGTGTGCCAGTTGTCCTGCCAAGGGCATGGCTGGTTAGCGACCTGCGGAAAGGATAACCGCTGAAAGCATCTAAGCGGGAAGCCTCTTCCAAGATGAATTCACCCACAGGGTTAACCTGGTAAGGCCCGTGGTAGACCACCACGTTGATAGGCCGGAAGTGTAAGCGTGGCAACACGTTCAGCTGACCGGTACTAATCGGCCGAGGGCTTGAATTCACACAAGCTCGTGCTCGCAATGAAGTTCTACAAGGACGATCGTCCATACGAGGCCTAGGTCTCGGTGGCCATAGCGGAGGGGCTCCACCCGTTCCCATCCCGAACACGGAAGTTAAGCCCTCCAGCGCCGATGGTACTTGGGACGAGAGTCCCTGGGAGAGTAGGTCGCCGCCGGTTTCGAACGAGCGAGGGGAGCCATTGGCTCCCCTCGTTTCGCGTCCGGGCACAATTGCTGACAGGCTCCTTCTAGCGGCGTCCGTCCGGAGTGGCGGCCATGCGTGATCAGTCGACCGTTCAGGAGAGAGCAAATGGAATCCAGGGGCGACCGAGGTCGGAACCAGCCGGGGAGTCGAGGTCCTGCACGACGGGACGGTGGCGCGCGTGGAGGCGTTTCTCGTGGGCAGAGTTCCTCCCGTGGCTCGAGTGCCGGCCGTGATGCGCCTGCTTCCGACCGACGCAGCTCCGACGGACGCAGCTCTGATGCACGTCCCGGTTCCGACCGGCGTAGCTCGGATGGGCGCTCTGGTTCAGACCGTGGGCGCTCCCGCGGCCCTGACGAGCGTGGATCGCGCTCCGGTGGGCGCGACCAGCGCGGCTCCCGCCCGGGAGGACGTGACGGGCGGGGGTCGGGTTCTGGGCGCCGCACGGCCTATACGGGGCGCGGGGCCGCGCCAAGGCCCGGCTACATCCCCAATAGCGGGATCGAGGAAGCCCCGGAACGCGACGAATGGGTCGATGACGGCCCGGTTTCCAGCGGCTCGGGTCAGCGACGGCCCGACCGTCCACGACGCTCCGCCCGAGGCGAGGCCGCCCGGTCGGCACGGTTGACGATTGCACCTGAGGCCTTCGGCCAAGCGGTCAGCCCCCGCCGAGCGGAACGCTTAGCCCGCCGGGTGGGCGACGCAGCCGTGGCCTTCGAGGCGGACCGCTTTGAGGAAGCCAGGTCGATCCTGGGACCGATTGCTCGGGAGGCTCCCGACACCCCCGAGGTGCGGGAGCTGCTGGGCCTGACCTACTACCGGCTGGGCCGCTGGCGCGACTCGGTGCGTGAGCTCGAGGCCTTTGGATCGCTGACGGCGAGCAACGAGCAGTACCCGGTGCTCGCCGACTCCTATCGGGCGCTCGGCCGGCACTCACGGGTGGACGAGTTGTGGCTGGAGCTGCGCGAGCAGTCACCGTCGGCCGAGCTGGTCAACGAGGGTCGCATCGTGGCCGCCGGTTCCTTGGCCGACCAGGGCCGGTTGGCCGACGCCATCCGCCTCCTGGAAAAGGGCTGGAAGGCACCAAAACGGCCCAAGGACGTCCACCTCCGCCGGGCCTATGCGTTGGCCGATCTGCTCGAGCGGGCCGGATCGGTGCCCCGTGCACGGCAGCTGTTTGCTTGGCTGTCCAACGTCGCACCGGGCTTCGCCGATGTGGACGCCCGCCTGAGCGCGCTGGGGTGAACGTGCCTCCGCAGTGCCGGTCTTCTACGCTTGGCGGTTCGCGGACAAGGAGTTGATGTGGTCGATATTTCAAAGTTGTTGGGCGACGATGCCGAGGCGCTGCTGGGGTACGAGGCCTCGGGGATCCCGAGTGATCGCCTGACGTTGCCCGGTTCCGACTTCATCGAGCGAACGATGATGACGTCCAACCGGTCGCCGCAGGTCCTGCGCAGCCTGGCGAGCCTCTACAACCACGGGCGACTCGGGGGCACGGGCTACGTGTCGATCCTTCCGGTCGACCAGGGCATCGAGCACACCGGGGCAGCCAGCTTTGCTCCCAACATCGACTACTTCGACCCGCTGAAGATCGTCGATCTGGCGATCGAAGGCGGTTGCAACGCGGTGGCGACGACCTTCGGCGTGCTGGGCATGGCCAGCCGGACCCACGCCCACCGGATCCCCTTCATTGTCAAGCTCAATCACAACGAGCTGTTGACCTATCCGAACACGTTCGACCAGATCATGTTCGGATCGGTCCAGGAGGCGTACGACCTCGGCGCCGCCGGCGTGGGTGCGACGATCTACTTTGGTTCCGAGGAGTCGGACCGCCAGATCCAGGAGGTGTCGGCGGCGTTCGAGGAAGCCCATCAGCTGGGCATGTTCACCGTGCTGTGGTGCTATCTGCGCAACAACGACTTCAAGGTCGACGGCGTTGACTACCACGCAGCGGCCGACCTGACCGGGCAAGCCAACCACATCGGCGTCACGATCGGTGCCGACATCATCAAGCAGAAGCTCCCCGAGAACAACGGCGGCTTCAACCAGATCAAGGGGCTCGGCAAGACGCACGCGCTGGTCTACGACGAGCTGACCACCGATCACCCGATCGACCTGTGCCGCTGGCAGGTGGCCAACTGCTACATGGGGCGCATCGGCCTGATCAACTCCGGTGGTGCCAGCTCGGGTTCGACCGACCTGGCCGATGCCGTCCGCACCGCCGTGATCAACAAGCGGGCCGGTGGTACCGGCCTGATCTCGGGCCGCAAGGCGTTCCAGCGCCCCCTGGCCGAGGGCGTGGAGTTGCTCAACGCCATCCAAGACGTATACCTCGACGAGACGATCACGGTGGCATGATATGACGATGAACGATGACCGATTGGCCAAGCTGAACGACGCCGCCCAGAAGGCTGCCGAAACGCTCCGCGATTACCTGGAGCAGGTGACCGAGGCGCTTCGCAAGACTCCCGATCGCATCAGCGACCGTGCGCTCGAGGCAGCCAACGAGGTGGTGGAGAGCATCCAGCCGATGGCCGAGTCGCTCCGGCCCTTCCTGGAACGGGTTCCGATGGTCGGGGACTTGGTCGCCGAGCCGCTCGAAGGGGCGGACAGCTCCGCGGCCAAGAAGGGTTCTTCGAAGAAGAAGGCCCCGGCCAAGAAGGCTCCGGCGAAGAAGGCTCCGGCGAAGAAGAAGGCTCCGGCGAAGAAGGCTCCGGCGAAGAAGAAGGCTCCGGCGAAGAAGGCTCCGGCGAAAAAGGCTCCGGCGAAGAAGGCTCCGGCCAAGAAGGCTCCGACAACGCCCACCCCGTCGAGCACGCCCGACGCGTAGCTGCGTTGCGGCCGGTCGAGCCGGTACTCGGCAGATGAGACGCCGTCTGGACCGGTCGATGGTGCGTCGCGGGCTGGCGGCCGATGTCGACTCGGCGTCCGAGCTGATCGCCGCCGGGCTGGTGCTGGTTGGAGGCGCACCGGCTCTGACCCCGCAACGGCTGACCGACGACGGCGAGCCGGTTCGCCTCGTCGCCGACCGACGGTTTGTCGGACGTGGCGGTGACAAGCTGCGCCACGCCCTTGATGACTGGGCGTTCGACGTCGAGGGCACACGCGCCCTCGATGTCGGATCGTCCACGGGAGGATTCACCGACTGCCTGCTCCAGAACGGAGCCGCAGCGGTCGTCGCCGTCGACGTGGGCACCCATCAGTTGCACGAGCGGCTGAGGAACGACCCTCGCGTCACGGTGCTCGAGCAGACCGACATCCGCTCGCTGGACCACGAAGCGGTCGCCGCTCCGTTCCCGATGGTGACCGTCGACGTCTCGTTCATCTCGGTGTGCTCGATCATCGAGTCGCTGGCGGCCCTGACCGCCCCCGACGGCGATCTGGTCGTCCTGGTCAAACCCCAGTTTGAGGTTGCGCGCAGCGATGCGTCCCGCGGTCGTGGGGTGATCAGGGATCCGCGTCTGTGGCGCTCGGCGCTCGGCGCGGTCGAACGCTCCGCCGAGGATCGCGGGCTGAGGGTTGTCGGGGCTACGGTCTCGGCCGTGAGAGGCGCACAGGGCAACACCGAGTTTTTCGTGCGCTTTCGCCACGACGGTTCCTCGGAGGTGCCCGCGCTTGGCGACGGGTGGATCGACACTCTGGTGACGTCGACCAAACCCACAGACGAGGACATCGGTGCCGCCGATGGCTGAGCAGCGAACGCTGAAGCGCATCGGGGTGGTCGTCCATCAGGATCGACCGCTTGCCGCCGAGCTGGCGGCACGGGTGATCGCCTGGTCCGAGGCGCTGGGGGCGACGGTCATGTTGACCGACGCGGATGCCCGGGCGGCCGGCGCCCCCTCGCTGGCGGTCGAGAGCGAGCAGTTGGTCACCGCCGACGTCGTCGTCGCCATCGGCGGCGATGGAACCGTGTTGCGAGCGGTCGGGATGGTGGCCGACGCCGGGGTTCCGTTGGTGGCCTTGAACGCCGGTCAGCTTGGATATCTGGCCGACGTCGCCCCCGAACGGGCGGAGTGGGCGCTCGACGAGTTGGCCGCCGGGAGGGGCCGCCTCGAGGAGCGCATGCGGGTGCAGGCGACGGTCACTCCGGCTGCGGGCGACCCACAGACGCCGATCTCGACCCGCACCGGCCTGAACGAGGTGGTGGTCGAGCGCTCGCTGACCGGGCACACCCTGCGACTGCGGGTGTACCTGGACGGCGAGTTCTTCACCTCCTATGTCACCGACGGGATGGTGGTGGCCACCCCGACCGGGTCGACCGCCTACGCCCTCTCAGTGCGCGGTCCGATCGTCGCCCCCACCCACCGGGCGTTGGTGATGGTGCCGGTGGCGCCCCACCTGTTGTTCGATCGGGCGATGGTGCTCGAGGCCTCGTCCACCGTGGAGCTCGAGGTGGTCGGTCACCGTTCTGCAGTCCTGTCGGTCGACGGCCAGTCCGGAACCGAAGTGGCACCAGGCGGCCGGGTGTGCTGCTCGATGGCGCCGGTCCCGGCCCGCTTCATCCGCTTCGAGCAGCTGCGCTTTCACGACGTCCTGAAGCGCAAGTTCTCCTTGGCCGACCGCTGAGCTACCCCCGGAACGCCCGACCGCGACGACGACGGTCCGGCTGCGCAGCCACCAGCCGTCGCCGGGCCCCATCGGGTACCCGGGGGAGCCCTACGATGGTGGGCACCCATGTTGGATGAGCTGGCAGTGACCGATCTGGGCGTTATCGCCCATGCCCGCTTGGATCTGCGCGACCACATGACCGCCCTCACCGGAGAGACCGGCGCCGGAAAGACGCTGCTGCTCGGTGCACTCGAGTTGCTTTCCGGCGCACGGGCCGACGCCACGGTGGTGCGGACCGGTGCGGACCAGGCGGTGGTCGAGGGACGCTTCTCGACCGAATCCGGCGACGAACTGGTGCTCCGACGGGTGGTCCTCCGCGAGGGCCGCAGCCGGGCGTATCGCAACGGCGAACTCGTCACGGTCGGCGAGCTGTCTGCGGCCGCTGAGGGGCTCCTCGAGATCCACTCCCAAGGTGCCCAACTGGCGCTGACGACGACAGCGGTTCAACGTCGGGCGCTCGACCGATGGGCGGCCATCGACCTGACCGAGCTGTCCGACGCCGACGCCGAGGCCGCAGCGCTGCGGTCCCAGCTCGGCGAGCTGGGTGGCGACGAACGGGCCCGGGTGCGCGAGATGGACCTGTTGGGGTTTCAGGTGGATGAGATCGATGCGGCCGGCCTGGGCGACGCCGCCGAGGACGCGTCGCTCGCCGCCGAGGAATCGCTGCTCGCCGATGCGGTCGGGCACCGGGAGGCGGCGGCCATGGCCCTGGGCATCGCCTCCGACGAGGGCGGCCTGTCCGACGCCCTCGCCGCCATGGCCGGCGCCCTCGCCGACCGCAAACCCTATGAGGACGCGTTGGCGCGGGTGCTCGCCCAGCAGGCGGAACTCGCCGACCTGACCAGCGATCTTCGCAATCAGGCCGAGACGATCGAGGACGACCCCGAACGGCTCGAAGCCATCCGCCTGAGACGCGTCGAGCTACGCGATCTGTGCCGCAAGTACGGCGAGACGCTGGCGGATGTCATCGCCTTTGGCGACGAGTGCCGTCGGCGTCTCGACGAGCTGACCAATCGGGAGCGCCGCGCGGCCGAGCTGGAGGACGAACTCGCCCAGGCCACCGCCCGCCGCGACCGGGCCGCCGCCAAGGTCGGGGCCGCCCGCCGGGCCGCCGCTCCCAAACTGGCGGCGGAGGTCGAGGGCCGGCTGGCAGCGCTGGCGATGCCCCAGGCGACCCTGCAGATCGAGGTCGGCGAAGAGGATCCAGGCGACCGGGTGGAGTTTCGCCTCGCCGCCAACCCGGGGATCGACCCGGCACCGCTGCAACGGGCTGCCTCGGGCGGCGAGCTGTCCCGGGTATTGCTGGCGCTCAGGCTGGTGCTGTCGGGCGGCCCGGACACGATGGTGTTCGACGAGGTGGATGCCGGCATCGGCGGCGCAACCGCCCTCGAGGTGGGTCGTGCCCTGGCGGAGGTGGCCGAGGGCTCGCAGGTGCTGGTCGTCACCCACCTGGCGCAGGTGGCCGCCCACGCCGACCAACAGGTGCGGATCGCCAAGTCGATCGGCGAGGAGGCGACGACGACGACCGTCGAGCCGGTCGATGGCGAGGCTCGCCTGGCCGAGCTGGCGCGCATGTTGTCGGGAACGCCCGACTCGACGGCGACCCGTTCGAACGCCGAGGAACTGCTGGCCCGGGCGAGCAGGCCCGCCGTTGCGGAGAGGCACTGATGGCGTTGCGCCCGTCGAAGTCCCAGGCGCGCAGCGACGAGGAGTCGCTGGCGGCGCGCGCCCACATCATCGGTGAGGCCAAGGTCGACCGGCGCACCAAGGACCTCGTCCAGCGGCTCAAGCCGGGCGACATCGCGGTGATCTCCCATACCGATCTCGACGTCGTGGCGGCCGAAACCCTGGTCGAGGCCCGCCCGGCAGCGGTGATCAACGCCGACGCCTCGTCCTCTGGGCGTTACCCGAACCAGGGGCCGCTGCTGGTCATCGGGGCGGGGATCCCGTTGGTCGACCGCTGCGGTCCGGACGTGATCGAGGAGATCGCCGACGGGGACCAGGTTCAGGTGGTCGGCGCCGAGGTCTACCGGGGCGACGTGTTGATCGCCCGAGGTGTCGAGGAGACCGTCGAGACCATCGCCGTCAGCCACCAGCTGGCCATGGACGGCCTCGACGCCGAATTCGGCCGGTTTGTCGCCAACACCCTCACCTACATCGAACAGGATCGCGACCTGCTGGGCAGCGACCTGGAGTTTCCCGACGTCGGCCTGGACTTCGACGGCCGACACGTTCTGATCGTGGTGCGCGGCTCCACCTATCGGGAGGATCTCCAGATTCTCTCCGACAACGGCTACCTGGCCGACCTCAAGCCGATCCTGATCGGCGTCGACGGGGGCTCCGACGCGTTGATGGAGCTGGGGCACACGCCCGATCTGATCGTTGGCGACTTCGACTCGGTCACCGAACGGACGCTCCGCTCCGGTGCCCAGCTGGTGGTGCACGCCTACAAGGACGGTCATGCCCCCGGCGCCGCCCGCCTCGACGAGCTCGGCCTCGAGTACCACACGATGTCGGCGTCGGGTACGAGCGAGGACATCGCCATGCTGTTGGCCTACGAACAGGGTGCGGAGCTGATCGTGGCGGTGGGCACCCACACGTCGATGGTCGAGTTTCTCGATAAGGGCCGGGCGGGGATGGCCTCGACCGTCCTGGTGCGCATGAAGATCGGCACCCGCCTTGTCGACGCCAAGGGCGTGTCCAAGCTCTACCACACCGAGGTTCACACCCGCGACCTGATCCTGATGGTGCTGGCGGCTGCGTTCGCCCTCGGCGCGGTGGTGATGATCTCGGCGCCGATCCGTCTGATCATCAAGACCGCGTGGCTCAACCTGACCAACATGGCGCTGTTGTCTGCCGTCCCCGCCCCCGGAAGGCTGCTGAGCCTGGTGGCCCTCTGGAGTTTCTCGTGATCAAGCTGCGCACCCACATCATCAGCCTGACGGCGGTGTTCCTCGCCCTCGGGATCGGGCTGGTGCTCGGTTCGACCTTCCTCGACCGGACCTTCGTCGACGCGCTCGACGCCCAGGTGAGGCGGCTCAACGATCGGGTCGACCAGCGAACCGAGGAGGTCGAGGCGCTCAACCGGGTGATCGACGAGCAGACCCTGACCGAGGAGGCGGCGGCGGACGCCGGCTACGAACAGCTGCTGGCCGGACAGCTGACCGATGCCCAGGTCGTCGTGCTGGCCAACCGGGGGATCGACGAGGACCAGGTCAACCGAACGGTCGAGGTGCTCCAAGCGGCCGACGCCGAGGTGCCGGCGGTGGTGTGGCTGACCGATCGCTGGAATCCGACCGACCCCCAGCGGTCCGCCGAGATTGCGGAGTCGCTCGACCTCGACACAACCGACCCGGCCCAGGTGACCGCCGAAGCGGCGGCGATGCTCGGTTTGGCGCTTGCGGGACCGACCCCGGCCACCAATGCCCCGGCCACCACTGCCCCGGCCACCACTGCCCCGGCCACCAATGCCCCGTCCACCACGGCGCAGGGTGATCCGACGACCACGGCGCCGACGGATGGCGCGGCGTCGACATCGACCACCGGCATCTCACCTGGCACCACGGTTGCGCTCGACGCCGGCCCCGAAGAGCTGCTCGAACGGTTGACCGACGCCGAGTTGATCGAGCAGGAGGCGGCGCCGGCGGGCAACCTGTCGGTGCCCGGACCTGAGGCGCTGATCGTCTCGATCACCGGCGAGGGCTCCTCGTTGGATCCGAAGAAGGCTTATCTGCCCATCGTCACCGAGCTGGTGTCGTTCAACCCCGGTCGCGTGCTGGTGGCCGAAACCCGCAACACCCGCACAATTCAAGCTGAAGCCACCGAGGACGACGTCCCCGTTCGCGGGGCCGCGCTCGAGGTGGTGCGGTCCGACGATGCACTGCGCGGTCAGAGCTCAACCCTCGATGGGCTGGAGAGCCCGTTGGGCAAGGCCGCCGTCGTCGTGGCGCTGATGGAGCTGCGGGAGGGCAAGACCGGGGACTACGGGTTGGCCGCCGGGACCGACGGTCCGGTGCCGTCGATCACCCGATGAGCGACACCCCTCTGCGCAGGGGGGCGGCTTGACCGAGACGACCGTCGCCCCCCGCACCAACCTGACCCGTGCGACCGCCGGGATGTCGGCGGTGACGCTGGTCAGCCGGTTGACCGGGTTCGTCCGCGTCTGGGTCGTGCTCAACGTGCTCGGCTCCACGTTGCTCAACGACGTCTACCAGTCGGCCAACTACGTCCCGAACATCCTCTATGAGCTGCTGGCCGCCGGTGCGCTTCAGGCGGTGCTGGTGCCACAGATCGTGGCGGAGCTGAAACATGATGACCGGCGCAAGGCCGACCAGTTGGCCAGCTCGGTACTGGTGCACGGATCGGTGATCCTCGGGGTGGTCGCCGCCATCGGCATCGTGTTGGCCCCGCAGATCATGGCCGTGTCGCTCGGCGGGATCAGCGAACCGATCGCACGGCAGCGAGCGATCACCCTGGGCTCCCAGTTCCTGTGGCTGTTTTTGCCGCAGGTGGTGTTGTACCTGATCAACGCTGTGGCCACAGCGCTGCTCAATGCCCGCGACCGGTTCCTGTTGCCGGCGGCCGCACCGCTGCTGAACAACATCGTCGTGATCGCCACCTACCTGGTCTTCGCTGCGATGCGAGGCGACCAGGAGCCCAACCTGCTGTTGACCGGGCCCGAGAAGTGGGTGCTCGCCGGGGGAACCACACTGGGCGTGGTCGTGTTCTGCGTGGCGGTCGGCGCCGGAGCGTGGGCCGACGGCTTCCGACCCAGGCGGCCGCTGTCGCCGCGCGACCCGGCGCTGGTGCACTTCGGGCGCCAGTCGACGTGGGCAATCGCCTACCTGGCCCTCCAACCGCTGCTCGTGCTCGTCGTGATCAGGCTGTCGTCCGCCGAAGCCGGCAACTTCATCATCTGGCAGACCGCCTGGCAGGTCTTTCTGCTTCCCCATACCGTCCTGGCGGTTCCGATCCTCACGACAAGGTTTCCCACGATGTCCCGTCAGGTGCAGGCGGGCGATCGCCGGGGGTTCTCCGGGTCGGTGGGCGCCGGGGTGAGGGCGATCGCCACCGTCTCGCTGGTCTCCGGGGCGTTTTTGGTGGCGGCCGCCCCGCTGGTGGCGCGCGTCATCGCCATCAGCGACCGGGCAGGCGACCCTGACGTGCTCGCCGGTGGCCTGATCGGCTTTGCCCCCGGGCTGATCGGCTTCGGCATCTTCCTGCTGTTGACCCGCGCCTTCTACGCGCTCCAGGACACCCGTACCCCGGCGCTGGTCAACGTCGTGGCCACCTCCCTGGCCGCACTGGCGATGATCGTTGGGATCCAGCTGGTCAGCGACGAGCTTCGGGTGGGGGCGATGTCGCTGGGCTTCTCGCTGGGTCAAACGTTCGGCGCAGCGGTGCTCGCCGTGTTGTTGTATCGGCGGGGGGTGGCGCGCGACTCGCCGCTGGCGCGTCTGGGGGCGCAGTTCGGGCGTCGCCTGGCGGCGGCCGCCGGGGCGACCGCGTTGGGGTGGATGGTGGCCCACGAGTTCGTCGGCGCCGGCTGGTCAGTCGCGGCGCTCGGATCGGGTGTCACCGGCGGGGTGGTCGTCGCCACCTTCCTCGTGCTGTGGTGGGGGATCGGCGGGCCGACGCCCGGCCGGGCGGTCAAGACGATGGGCGCCACCGAGCGGGGCTGGTCATGAGCCCCCGTCGCGTGCTGTTGGTGCTCGGGCCATCCGCCGGGGGCATCCGCCAGCATGTCGCCGTGCTGGCCGGCGCGCTGGAACAGCGGGGCTGGACGGTGCGGGTGGCGGGCCCTCCCGGGGTGATGGACGGGCTCCGCCGTCTCGATGCCGAGATCGACGTCCCGGCGTCCAAGCGGCCGGATCGTCTGCTGCGCGCCGCTGGTCAGCTCCGCCGGGTCCGCGGCGACGCCGAGGTCATCCACGCCCATGGCTTCGGTGCCGCGGCGGTGAGCCGGCTGGCCCGCCTCGGGCGTCCGCTGGTCGTGACGGTCCACAACCTGGTCATCCCCGAGAACGCTGGCCGGTTTCACGCCGCCAAGGTGTGGTTGGCCCGTCAGGTGCTCGCCGGCTGCGACCGCGTGATCGTCATCTCCCCGGAGATCGATGCCGAGGTGGCCACGGTCGTCCCCGACGAGCGTCGACGCTACGTCCTGCCGATGTCGGCCGAACGTTCCCCCGACCGCGATCGGGCCACCACCCGCGAGGCGCTCGGCATCGCCGAGGGCATCCCGTTGGTGGTGGTCGTCGCCCGCATCAACCCTCAGAAGGACCTGGGCACGTTCCTGCGGGCCATGGCGGCGGTACGTGACCGCCTGCCCCAGGTCCGTGCGATCGTCGTCGGCGACGGTGAGGAGGCCGAGGCGACCACGCTGGAGGCACTGCGCCAGTCCCTCCGCTTGGGGTCCACCGTCGAGTTTGTGGGTCGGCGGACCAACCCGGCCGACGAGATGATGGCGGCCGACGTCGTCGCGCTGTCGTCGGCCTGGGAGGGATCGCCGATCGCCGTCGTCGAGGCGCTGCGCCTGGGACGCCCGTTGGTGTCAACCGCGGTCGGCACCGTCCCCTACGACCTGACCGACGGGGTCGACGCCCGGGTGGTGCCGATCGGTGACCCCGCGGCACTCGGGACGGCGATCGTCGAGGTGCTCACAGACCCGGTGAAGGCCGAGGCGATGGCCCAGCGGGGACGGAAATTGGCCGAGCGCATCTACGAGCCCGATCGTCTCGTCGACCAGATCGTCGACGTCTATGGTGAGGTACTGATGGAGGCGAGCATCTGATGGCCCCCGACCGCTCGCCGCCGACGTCCAACAGCGTGCCACCGGCGTCCAACTGTGTGCCACCCGCATCCGCCGTGCGCACCTGGGTACAGCGGGTGGTGATCGCATCGCTGGTCGTCTTGACCCTCGGCACGATCCTCGCCGTCGTCGCCCGCTCCGGGGCCGCCGAGGTGGAGCTGGCAACCGCGGCCGAGGCCCCCGAGCGCATCATCGTCGTCACCACACCCCGCCTGAGGTGGGCTGACGTCACCGACGACACGCCCAATCTGGCGGCCTTCGCCGGCGACGGGGTGATCGCGTCGATGAGCGTGCGAACCCTGGGCCCGGTCACCGACCCCCCCGAGGGCTACCTGACACTGGGGGCCGGCAACCGGGCGGGCGCGCCGCCCAGCTCGTTCGTTCAACTCGACCGGCCCGGGTTGGTTTACGGCCCCGACGAGATGGTCGAGGGCCAAACCGCCGCCGAAGTGTTCGAGGAGCGAACCGGGGTGGACCCGACCGGTGTCGCACTCGCCGTCAACATCGGCGCGATCATCGAGTACAACGAAGCCCTCAAGTACGGCTCCCAGGTGGGGTCGCTGGCCGACGCCCTCACCCGAGACGACCGGCAGATGGCTGCGATCGGCAACGCCGATTTGGCCGACCCCGAGCGGCGCTCGAGGGCGGCAGCCCTGATGGCGATCACCCCCGATGGGCAGGTGGCGGCAGGCTCGGTCACGCCCAGCCTGCTGATGTCCGATGACGAGTCGGCGGGAGGGGTTCGGCTCGACCCGGGCGCCGTCGCCAAGGCCACCTCCGAGGCCCTCGACAGCTCCGATGTGGTGGTGGTCGAGCTCTCCGACCTTGAGCGGGCGGCGCAGGTGATCAACGACAAGCTCTCGCCGGCGGAGGCCGAACGGCTGCAACGCCGCGCGCTCCAACAATCCGACGAGGTCCTCGGCGAGGTGCTCGACCTGGTCGATCCAACCAGGGACCTCACCCTGATGTTGACCCCGGACGTGCCCTTTGGACCTGCACAGCTGGGGATTTTTGCCGCTCAGGGGCCCGGCTTGGACCCGGGGTGGGCCCGCTCGGCCTCTACCCGTCGAACCGGCTACGTCACGCTGACCGACATCGCCCCCTCGATCCTGGCGGCCTTCGACATCAAACTGCCGACGTCGATGCCCGATACCCGGCTGATCCGCTCGGCCGACCGCGCCGGCGGTCAGCTGCCGATCGCCGAGCTGACCGAGGCCAACGACACGTCGGTGTGCATCATGGCGACGCACGATCCCGCAGCGACGATCTTCGTCGTCCTGATCGTCCTGTTGGTGTTGTTGACCGTCGGGCTGTGGTACTTCCGGCCGACGCTGGTGCGGCACCTGGCGGTTCCGGCGCTCACGTTGATGGCGGTACCGCCGGTTGCGTTCATGATGGGGCTGTCCGGCCGGCTCGCCTGCGTTCCGCCCCCGCTCTACGTCGCGCTGATGGTCGGGGGCTCCGCCGTCCTCGCCTTCGCGGTCATGGCGCTGACGCGACGCTGCCTGGTGGCCGCCCCGGTCACGATCGCTGCGCTGAGCTTCGTCGTGCTCGTCGTCGACCTGTGGACCGGTGCCACGCTTCAGATCGACACGGTGTTCGGCTATTCGCCACAGGTGGCCGGGCGCTTCGCCGGGCTGGGCAACCTGGCCTTCGCGCTGTTGGCCGTCTCGGCGCTCATTTTGGCGTCGGTCGGTCAGGCGCTGGTGTGGCCGTCCCGCCAGGACGGGGACGAACCTGGGTCCACCCGGGCATCGCCGGTCGTCCTGGTGGCGATCGGCCTGCTGGCGATCACCACCGTGATCGTCGATGGCCACCCGGCGCTGGGCAGCGACGTCGGTGGCGTGTTGGCGCTGGTCCCGGCGTTCTCGATCATCGTCCTGCTGTTGGCCGGGCGGAGGGTCGGGTGGAAAACGATGGGCCTGATCGGTATCGGCACCGTGGCCGTGCTCGGCGTGTTCGGGGCGATCGATCTGGCCCGACCGCCGGACCAGCGCACCCATCTGGGGCGGTTCCTCGAGTCGGTGGCCAACGGCGAGGCGGGCACCATCCTGTCCCGCAAGATCGACGCCAACCTGTCGATCCTCACCTCGTCGGTCTGGTCGCTCGTGTTGCCCGTCGCTGCGGTCTTTGTCGTCTTCCTCGCCACCCGCTCGAACACGCCGTTGACCGAGGTGCTCCGTCGGGTGCCCGGCATGCGGCTGCTCGTCGACGCAGCGATGCTGTGTGCCCTGCTCGGCGCCGCGCTCAACGACTCCGGCGTGGCCATCATCGGCTTGTTCCTCGCCGTGTTGGTCCCGATGACGCTGTTCCTGCTCACACGATTGGACGAGATCCAAGCCGACTACCCGGTGATCGCCGGGCATCGTCGTCCGAAGGACGCGTGAGCACTTCCGGTAGCCTGATCACCCAGCGAGCAGATGCGGACCGATGACGCTGGGGCTTCTCCGCGTCCTGGGCGCGTCAACGACTGTGGGAGCGTGAGAGTGGCCAAGCACATTTTTGTCACCGGAGGGGTGGTGAGCGGCCTGGGCAAGGGGTTGACCGCCTCCTCGTTGGGCACCCTGTTGAAGGCCAAGGGCCTTCGGGTCACGCTGCAAAAGCTCGACCCCTACATCAACGTCGACCCGGGCACGATGAACCCCTTTGAGCACGGCGAGGTGTTCGTCACCGAGGACGGCGGCGAGACCGACCTCGACCTCGGTCACTACGAACGCTTCATCGACGAGTTTCTGACCCGGGCCTCCAACGCCACCACCGGCGGCATCTACCAGGCGGTGCTCGCCGCCGAGCGCCGGGGCGACTACCTGGGCAAGACCGTGCAGGTGATCCCCCACATCACCGACGAGATCAAGAGCCGGATCACCTCCTTGGCCACCGACGATGTCGACATCGTGATCACCGAGGTGGGCGGCACGGTTGGCGACATCGAGATCCTGCCCTTCCTCGAGGCGATACGCCAGATCCGCCTCGACGTCGGCCGGCCCAACGTGTGCTACGTCCACGTCACCCTGGTGCCCTTCATCGGTGCCTCGGGCGAGCTGAAGACCAAGCCGACCCAGCACTCGGTCACCGAGCTGCGCAGCCGGGGCATCGCCCCCGACGTGATCGTCTGTCGCTCCGAGGCCGAGCTGGGTGGCGACCTGCGCCGCAAGATCTCATCGATGTGCGACGTCGACCTGTCGGCGGTCATCAGCGCAGCCAACGTGTCCAGCCTCTACGAGCTGCCGCTGGCCATGCACGAGGAGGGCCTCGACACCGTCGTCGGCGAGGTGCTCGGCCTCGAGGTCGGCCAACCCGACCTGACCGAGTGGGAGGCGGTGGTGGCCCGCGGGGAGGCGGCCGTCACACCGATGCGCATCGGCATCGTCGGGAAGTACGTCAGCCTGGTTGACGCCTACCTGTCGGTCGTCGAGGCGCTCAACCACGCCTCGGCGTTCAGCGGCGTCAAGCCGACGATCGATTGGATCCAGGCCGAGGACGCCGAGGGCCTGCTGGCCGAGGGTCGCCTGCACGACCTGGACGGGATCATCATCCCCGGCGGGTTCGGCCCCCGAGGCGTGGAGGGCAAGGTGGCCGCCGCCGGCTGGGCCCGAGAGCACGGGGTGCCGTGCCTGGGTCTGTGCCTGGGCATGCAGGTGATGACGGTCGAGTACGCGCGCAATGCCCTGGGCATGGAGCGGGCCAACAGCTCGGAGTTTGACCCGACCACGCCGTACCCGGTGATCGACATCATGGACAGCCAGCGAACCGTCACCGACAAGGGTGGAACGATGCGCCTTGGCGCCTACATCGCCCGGCTCGAGCCGGGGTCGCAGGTGGCCGAGGCCTACGGCAGCGAGGTGGTGTCGGAGCGCCATCGCCACCGCTACGAGTTCAACCCCCGCTTCAGGAGCCGGTTCGAGGAATCCGACCTGCGCTGCTCGGGCACGTCGCCGGACGGTCGCCTGGTCGAGTTCATCGAGTTGGAGGGCCATCCGTTCTGGGTCGGCACCCAGGCGCATCCCGAGTTCAAGAGCCGCCCCACCCGTCCGGCGCCGCTGTTTGCCGCCTTTGTCGAGGCGGCGGCGCGACGCCTGACCGGCCGCACGGCCGCCGCCGGGCCGGGGGCGAGTCCACCGAGACCGCCTCGAGCAAGGCCGACGGCGAACCGGCCAACGGACGCAATCCGGTCGGCGTCGGCGCCGGCGGGGGACTGGCCCCGGCCGCCGACAGCGACCCCGCGTGAGCGACCGGGCTGCGACCGGCTGGGCACGACCGGAGATGTCGTCCGCGGCCGGGTTCTCGGTCAAGGCCACGACCCCGATCCACTCCGGCTATGTCATCGACATGGTCGAGGCCGAGATGTGCGACCCCGACGGCGGCGTCCACGCCCGTGACGTCGTGCGTCATCCAGGAGCGGTCTCGATACTGCCGCTGCACGACGACGGCACGGTCACGCTCGTTCGCCAGTATCGGGTGGCCCCCGACGGCGACCTGTTGGAGATCCCCGCCGGCAAGGCCGATCGAAACGACGAGGATCCGGTCGACCTGGCGCTGCGTGAGCTGGCCGAGGAGGTGGGTCTCGCAGCGAGCAGCTGCGTGCGCCTCGCCGGGTTCTATCTGTCGCCCGGCTACAGCGACGAATGGCACGAGACCTTCCTCGCCACCGGCCTGAGCGAGGTGCCCACCGAGTTCGACGGGGTCGAGGAGCGCCACATGGACCTGGTGCGGCTCGGCCTGACCGATGCGGTCGAGGCGGTCGCCTCCGGCGGCATCGTCGACGCCAAGACGATCATCGCGCTGCTGGCCACCGAACGCCGGGGACCGGGCGCGCGCTCGACATGACCGGAGGCTCGGTCGCCGTCGACGGCGAGGTCTGCGCGCCCACCGATCCCACCGTCGACGCGTTTCTGGGGTGGTTGCGGGTGGAGCGGGGCCGCGCCCCGTCCACCGTCCAGGCCTATCGTCGCGACCTCCTGGCCCACCTCGCCTGGCTGGAGCGGTCGAAGCTGAGCGTCGACGGGGGAGCGGCCCCGGAGCCGACGCGCACCGACCTGGAGCGGTGGGTGCGCTCGCTGCTCGACGAGGGCCGGGCCCGCTCGTCGGTGGCCCGGGCGGTGGCCTCGGTGCGGGGCTGGTACCGCTTTCGGGCCGAGGAGCTGGGGTGCGACGATCCGGCCGTCGACCTCGACGGGGTGGGTACCGCCGATCTGGTGCCCAAGGCACTGGCCGCCGACGTGGTCGCGGCGTTGCTCGACGGCATCGACGGTGCCGACCCGGCCTCGCTGCGCGACCGGGCGCTGTTGGAGCTGCTCTACGGGGCGGGCCTGAGGGTGTCGGAGGCGACCGGGCTGTCGCTGGGGGACGTCGACCTCGACGGCGCCCTGGTGCGGGTGCTCGGCAAGGGCCGCAAGGAACGCATCTTGCCGGTCGGCCGCTCGGTGCTGACCACGATGGCCGACTATTTCGATGGCGGCCGGGGCGAGCTGGCCGCCCGCAACGCCCGCCCCACCCGCGACGCGGCCGACGCGGTTTTTCTCAACCAGCGGGGGGGTCGCCTGTCCCGCCAGGGAGCCTGGTTGATCCTGCAGCGTCGTGGGGCTGCGGCCGGCCTGGACGTCACCACGCTGTCGCCGCACGTCCTGCGCCACAGCTATGCCACCCACCTCGTCGACGGCGGCGCCGACCTGCGCACGGTGCAGGAACTGCTCGGCCATGCACGGCTGACGACCACCCAGCGCTACACCAGGGTGGCGATGGACACGCTGGTGGCGGCCTATCGCTCGGCCCATCCCCGGGCCTCGATGCCCGGCGGCCGGCAGAAGGCCGGCGGTGGATCATGAAGGACTCACCAGCGCACCTGTACCGCCGATTCCGCTATCACGTCGGCCCCACCCCCGACCCGTGGTCGTCGGACCGCTGGGCCGCCCAACGCCTCGAAGGTGAGGAGCTGGCGCTGTTCGCGTCGATGACCGTGCGCGACCGGGTCCATTCGGTGGCGGTCGCCCGCCGGGTGGAGGCGGCGCTCATCGGTTCGGCGGTCGACTGGGCGGTGCGGGCAGCGCTGCTTCACGACGTCGGTAAGTCGCTCGCCCCGCTGGGCACGACGGGCCGGGTGATCGCCTCGCTCGCCGAGGGCAGCGCCGCCGGCGACTGGCTCGAGGCCCGGGCCCACAGCCGGGTCGCCCCGATCGCAAGGATGGGCGCCTACCTGACGTACACCGAGCTCGGGGCGCAGCGCCTCGAGCGGCTGGGCTCACATCCGATGGTGTGCGCCTGGGCCCGAGAGCATCATCTACCGGCGGACCAATGGACCGTGCCCCAGGCGATCGGACAGGTGTTGGCCGAGGCCGACGGGGCTGCCTGACCGTCGCCGAGCCCAGGCTCGTCCGACGCCGACGGGGGCGACCCGTGCGCCAGGGAGCGGACCGTGGCGACGCCTAGTCTGGCGGGCCAGTTGAGGGCAGCCGGAAGGGCCGAGAAATGCGCACGATCATCCGCAACGGAACGCTTTACGACGGCGAGCTGGCGGCGCCAAAGCGCGCCGATGTGCTCATCGCCGACGACGGCACGGTCGAGGCGATCGGCGTCGCGCTGGCGGCGCCCGACGACGCCGAGGTGATCGACGCCGAGGGGTGCTGGGTGACGCCCGGGTTTCTCGACATCCACACCCACTACGACGCCGAACTCGAGATCGCCCCGGCGCTGTCGGAGTCGCTGCGCCACGGTGTCACCACGACGCTGATCGGCTCGTGCGGGCTGTCGCTCGTCGTCGGCGAACCCGAGGACCTGGCCGACACGTTCTGTCGGGTGGAGGGCATCCCGCGCGACATCGTGTTGCCGATGCTCGAGGACATCGTCGACTGGAAGGGGCCGGCCGAGTACGTCGACCACCTGTCGTCGCTGCCACTGGGCCCCAACGTCGTCGGCATGGCCGGGCACTCCACCCTGCGCACCCACGTACTGGGCATGGAGCGCAGCCTGGACCGCACCGTGCGCCCCGACCAAGGCGAACTCGACGCCATGTCGCGCCTGGTCTCCGAGGGCATGGAGGCGGGCCTGCTGGGCATGTCGGTCAACCTGCTGCCCTGGGACAAGATGGGTGGCGAACGGTTCCGCAGCCGGCCGACCCCCTCGGTGTTCGCCCGCTTCGCCGAGTACCGGCGCCTCACCGAACCCATCCGGGCGGGCGACGGGGTGTTTCAGGCGATCCCCAACCTGCAGACCCGCTGGAGCTTCGGCCCGATCCTCGATATGAGCCGACCCCGAGACGGCCGGGCGCTGCGAACGTCGATGCTGACGATGATGGATGCGCCCCCGGCGATGGGCGCCTACCGGGCGCTCGGTGCGGTCGCCAACCTGTACAACTCCAAGCTGGGTGCCCACGTGCGCTTTCAGGCGCTGCCCACCCCGTTCGACGTGTACACCGACGGCATCGAGAACCCGGTGTTCGAGGAGTTCGGGGCCGGCACCGAGGCGCTGCACCTCGAGGATGTCGACGCCCGCCGCCAGCTGATGGGCGCTCCGGGCTATCAGCAGATGTTCCGCAAGCAATGGACCTCCAAGGTGGCGCCACGGGCCTATCACCGCAACCTGTCGGAGGCTCGTATCGTGTCGGCACCCGACACCTCGCTCGACGGTCGCACCTTCGCCGAGGTGGCCGCCCAACGGGGCGCCGATCCGCTCGACACCTTCCTCGACCTGCAGGCGACCTATGGCAACGACCTGCGGTGGTACACGGTGATCGCCAACGCCAACCCAGGGCACCTCCAGTCGATCGTGTCCCATCCGGCGGCGATGATCGGCTTCTCCGACGCCGGAGCGCACCTGCGCAACATGGCCTTCTACAACTTCCCGCTGCGCATGCTGAAGCGCGTGCGCGACGCCGAGCTGGCCGGGGCGCCGTTTATGTCGGTGCAACAGGCCGTGCACAAGCTGACCGCCGACATCGCCGACTTCCACCGCATCGACGCCGGCCGTCTGGCGGTCGGCAAGCGGGCCGACGTGGTCGTGATCGACCCCGAGCGGCTCGACGACAGCGTCGAGGAGGTGCACGAGCAGCAGATGGTGGGCTTTGGGGATCTCGATCGCCTGGTGCGTCGCAACGACGACACGGTGCGGGCCGTGCTGGTCAACGGTCGGGTGGCCTGGCGCGGCGGCATTCCTGCTGCCGACTTGGGCACCGCCAGGCACTACGGCCAGTTCCTCCCCCTCGGCGGTTGACCAACGGCCCCGCCGAGCGGTCGGCCGGAGCGTCCTGATCGGCCTGCGCCTGGTACCTGGTGCGTGCTGATCGGCCTGCGCCCGGCGCCTGATGCGTCAAATGTGTCGTCGTGATGCTAGGGCGGCTTGAAGACACATTTGAACACCGTTCCAGACGAGGTCCATCACGTTGGCGCCTCCCGACAGCTCAGGAGCGGAGGGTGCCCAGGCGGTCCCAGACGCGGTCCATCACAGCAGCCGCTTGTTCGGTCGCCCGCTCGGTGCCTCGGGCCAGCTGGCGGCGTACCTCAGCCGGGTCGTCCCGCAGCTCGGCCGCTCGGGCCTGGATCGGCGCGAGCAGCTCGACGACCGCTTGGGCGGTGGCCACCTTCAGGTCGCCGTAGCGTTCGATGCCCTCGGCCGCCGCCTCGGGGGTGCGGCCGGTGGCGGCACCGAGGATGGACAACAGGTTGGACACGCCGGGCTTGGCGGCCCGGTCGTATCGAACCTCGGTCTCCGAGTCGGTCACGGCCCGCTTGAACTTCTTGGTGATCGCCGCCGGGGTGTCCGAGAGGTAGATGATCCCGGCGTCGGTGTCGGTCGACTTTGACATTTTGTTGGTCGGTGCCTGCAGGTCCATCACCCGGGCACCGGCCAGGGGCAGCGTGGCCTGGGGGATCACGAAGGTGTCGCCGTAGCGCGAGTTGAAGCGGTTGGCCGCGTCGCGGGTGAGCTCGACGTGCTGGCCCTGGTCATCGCCGACCGGCACCTCGGTCGTGTCGTACAGCAGGATGTCGGCGGCCATCAGTGCGGGGTAGGTGAACAGCCCGGCCGAGATGAACCCGTCGCCGGCCTCGGCGCGATCGCGCTTCTCCTTGAACTGGGTCATGCGGCTGAGTTCGCCGAAGGCGGTGACCGTCTGCATGACCCACGCCAGCTCGGCGTGCTGGGGCACCGTCGACTGCACGAAGAAGATGCACTGCTCCGGGTCGAGTCCGGAGGCGAGCACGTCGGTGGCCATGTCCAGCGTTGCCTGACCGATCTCGCCGGGTGGCCGGGGCACGGTCAGGGCATGCAGGTCGACGACGCAGAAGATGGCGTCGGCCTGGTGTTGCACCTCGGTCCAACGAAGCGTTGCTCCCAGCAGGTTGCCCAGGTGAAGGACGCCGGAGGGTTGAATGCCCGAGAACACCCGGGCGCGCGCGCCGTCGGAGGCCGAGGGAGGGGAGGGGACCATGCGGTCGACGCTACCGGACCGGCCAGCGAGGGCGAGTGGCGACGCGTCCGCGCACCGTGACGGCGGTTCACGCCGGCGATCGTGCCCCTCGTAGGTGACATCTGGCCACTGTCCAACCGGATCCTCTATCCCTAGCATCGGATAGAACAAATTGATACGGAGGGGGATCCGAGATGTCCGACTTTCTGACCCAGTATTCGGTCCAGCGATGGATGGAGGCGTGTCCTCAGGGCTACCTGGAGGACACGGTGTACGGGCACGAGGAGGGGCTGAAGGAACCGCCGGATATTCTCGACAACGAGCTGATGCTCGAGAGCACGATCGGGTCGACGGTGCAGCTGGTCGTGGGGGAACGGGCGGCCCTGGCCGCCTCGTCGGGGCTGGTGAACGCCGCCCCCGACTTCGCCTCAAAGCGGTTCCTCGCCACCCAGACACTGGACGAGGCGCGACACGTGGAGATCTTCACCCAGCGGCTCTTCGACCTGGGGGTGAAGCCCGAGAACCTGGAATCCACCATCGATCAGTTCGCCAACCCCAACCTGGTGAAGTTTGCCGAGGTGTTGTTGGAAAAGGTGGAAGCGGGCGACTTCCTCGCCGGTGTGGTCGGGCAGAACATCGTGCTCGAGGGCCTGGCCTTCACGGTGTTCGAGATGTTCGAGGCGGCATCGCGTGAGTCCAACCCGAAGTTTGCTCAGACCCTGAAGGGCACGATCGCCGACGAGCGGCGGCACGTCGGCTTCGGCGAGAATCGCATCGGAGGGCTGATCGCCCAGCATCCGGAGAAGAAGCCGGAGATCGAGCGGATGCAGAAGGAGATGAGCTACTACATGCTCGCCACCTTCGCCGACGCCTTTGCCGACTCCGGGGCCTCGATCGACGAGGGCCGGCGCTTGGCCGAGGAGGCCGCCAAGGCCGAAGGCAGGGAGCTGGCCAACACCAACTGGCACGGTGCCAACCTCGCGATGGTGTCGCCCGACGAGCTGGAGGCCGTGCTGAGCGACACGGTGCTCGCCGAGTTCAAGGTGCGCCTGGGACGGATCGGGCTGGAGTACCAGTCGCCGATGGTGCCGGCGTGACCGTGACGGCCACCGACTCGTTCGGACCCGACGGTGTGGACGAACCCCACGGGATGGACCAGGACGACTTCCTCGACGAGGTGCAGTCGTTTTCCTTCTGGTTCGGGGCGGTCGAGGGCTACCTCGCCGACCGCCCGTACGGGTACGACCCGGACACGGTCGATGAGCCGTTGGGGGAGGCGCGGCGCCAAAACGTCATCACCACGCTGTGCAACTACTGCGTGGGCGAGGCGGCGGCGCTGGAGGCCTCCAGCGGCATGGTTCGTCTGGCGCCCAACCACAACGCCCGCATCTTCATGGCCACTCAGGTGGTCGACGAGGCCCGGCACCTCGAGGTGTTTCTCAATCGGCTGGCCGAGCTGGGCGTTGCTGACACCGACGCCGAGATCGCCCGCCGGGCCACGCCCTCGATCGTCGACTTCAAGGCCCGCCTCCTGGCCCTCGTGGACGTCGGCGACTGGGAGGCGGCCGTGTTGGCCCAGAACGTCATCCTGGAGACGATGGAGTTCACGGTGTTCCGCCATCACGCTCAAACCGCCGATCCGGTCACCCGGCAGGTGTTGACGGGCGTGATTGCCGACGAGCGGCGGCACCTGGGCTTCGGCGAGAACGACCTTGGTCGACGCCTGCTGGGCCACGACGAAACCCGCGAGCGTCTGGCCGGCACCCGGGCCGAGCTGGACGGCCTGGTGCTGGCGTCCTTCGACGCCACGTTCGACGCGCTCGGGCGGCCCAAGGACGAACGGCCCGACCTGGGCCGCGACTACCTGGACGCCGTCGACCGATTGGGGCTGGTGACATGAGCGGCCCTGCGACCGACGCACCTGCGACCGACGCACCTGCGACCGACGCACCTGCGACCGACGCACCCGAGCGTGACACCGCCACCCGCAGCGACGCCCCCGACGCCCCGCCCCGGCGGCGGTACGAGCTGGATGACCGAGGGTTTCGGGAGGTGCCCAAACGCTGGCGAAAGTTCTACCGGGTCTGGCAGGGGGACGGCGACACGCTGGCGCCCAACGAGATCATCTGTCCGGTGTGCAAGGTGGTGATCCGCTCGGTGCGGGAGTTCAGGGCGGGCGACCGGGTGTACTGCATGCCATGCATGTCGCGCATGGTGATTGTCGAGCGTGCCGACGGAACCCTGGAACCCGAGGTCACCTACGAACGCTCCTGATCGGCCCGACACCGATCGGTCCAAACGCGTGGGCCGGGTTGTGGGGACAGGGTTGTGGGAGGGTGCGGATGTCGTTGTAACTACGATGGTGTAACTTGGCTCCCGTGAGCTACGAGGTGTCCACACCGGTGTTCGAGGGGCCCTTCGATCTGCTGTTGCACCTGATCCTGTCCGACCAGGTCGACCTGTACGAGGTGTCGCTCACCCAGATCGTCGACGGCTACCTGGCCGAGCTGACCCGCATGGAGCACCTCGACCTGGAGGTGGCCACGGAGTTTCTCCTGATCGCCGCCACCCTGGTCGAGCTGAAGGCCCGGCGCCTGTTGCCGGTCGACGAGGGGATCGACCTCGACGACGAGCTGGCCTTGTTCGAGGAGCGCGACCTGCTGCTGTCCCGTCTGCTCGACGCCAAGACGTTCAAGGACGCCGCCCGGGTGCTCGAGGTGCTGCACCTGCGGGCCGCCCGCTCGGTGCCGCGCCGCGCCGGCCCCGAAGAGCGCTTCTGGAGCCTGGCCCCCGACCTGCTCGAGGGTGTCAGCCCGCTCGACCTGCGACGCGCCTATCTGGCGGCGATCGCCCCGAAGCCCAAGCCGGCGGTCGACCTGTCGCACGTCTCCTCGATCCGCTTCAGCGTGACCGACGTCGTTGCGGACCTGATCGCCGAGCTGCCCGGCACGGGGCCGATCGGGTTCCGGGCACTCACCGAGGGGCTGGCCGACCGGGTCGAGGTGGTCGTGCACTTCCTGGCCCTACTCGAGCTGTTCAAGCAGGGCCGGGTGGACCTGGCCCAGACCGAATCGTTCGGCGACATCATGGTCACCTGGGTCGCCAGCGACTCGGAGTTCGACCTGGCGTCGGTCGACAGCTATGACGGCTGAGCCGCCGGTCGAGGAGCCCGACGAGGCGGGGCCGGGCGCGGCCAGCTCCGACGAGCTGCGGCGGGCGCTCGAGGCGCTGATCATGGTGTCGGACCAACCGGCCGATCCGGCCCTGCTGGCCGAGCTGCTCGGGATCGATGTTGCGACGGTCGATGAGCTGGCGGGCAACCTGGCCACCGAGTTCGCCGAGCGCAGCAGCGGGTTTGTGCTGGCCCGGGTGGCGGGCGGCTGGCGCTTCGAGAGCCATCCCGACTGCGCCCCTTGGGTGGAGCGCTACGTGCTCGCCGGCCAGTCGACCCGCCTGTCCGCGGCCGCGCTGGAGACGCTGGCGATCATCGCCTACAAGCAGCCGATCAGCCGTGCGCAGGTGAGTGCGGTGCGGGGCGTGAACGCCGACGGCGTGATTCGCACGCTGACCCAGCGGGGTTACATCGACGAGATCGCCCGCGATCCCGGCCCCGGCCAGGCGGTGCTGTTGGGCACCACCCGGGACTTCCTCGAGCGGATGGGCCTCGACAGCCTGGAGGAACTGCCCGGGGTCGCCGACTTCGTACCCGGACCCGAGGTGGTCGAGGCGCTTGAACGGGGGCTGGCCCTCGACGCCACCGAGCCGATCGATCCTCCGGAACCGGTGGTGGGCCACATCGCCGACGGCGCTGCCAACGGCGTCGAAGCGAGGCCGGTGAGCAACGGCGAGCAACAGGAGTCACCCGAGCTGAGCGACCCGCCCGATTGGCCGGATCCCCAGTGAACGCCGAGGGCCACGTACCTGCGGGGCAGGGAGACTCGGGGCCCCAGCGTGTCCAGAAGGTGCTGGCCCGAGCCGGGGTGGCGAGCAGGCGGGTTGCCGAAGACCTGATCGAGGCCGGCCGCGTGCGCGTCGACGGCAAGGTGGTGGTGCTCGGCAACCGCGTCGACCCCGCCGTCCAGCTGCTCGAGCTGGACGGGGCTCCGATCGCTTTGGCGCCCGGCCTGGTCCATTACCTGCTCAACAAGCCCACCGGCGTGATCTCGACGGCGTCGGACCCGCAGGGGCGGCCCACCGTCGTGCAACTGGTGCCGCCCGAACCGCGGGTGTTTCCCGTCGGTCGCCTCGACGGCGACACCGAGGGCCTGTTGCTGATCACCAACAACGGCGAGCTGACCCACCGGCTGACCCATCCGTCCTACGGGGTGGAAAAGGAGTACCTGGCCGAGGTGGACGGCACCCTCAGCTCGGGGCAGCTGCGCCGTCTTCGCGAGGGGGTCGAGCTGGACGACGGCATGACCTCGCCCGCCAAGGCGTCCCAACCGTCGCCGGGGCTGGTGCGCTTGACGATTCACGAGGGACGTAACCGTCAGGTGCGGCGCATGCTGGACGCCTTGGGTCACCCGGTGCGACGCCTGGTGCGCACCCGGTTTGGGCCGCTGAGCGACCGCAGCCTGGCGCCCGGCGCCTGGCGCGAGCTGACCATGGACGAGCTGCGCGAGCTCGAGCGATCGGTCAGCGGTGAGCAACCCCCGCAATCCCGGGCCGAACGTCGGGCGGCGGCCGCGTCCGCCGGCGTTCCCGGCGCCGTTCCCGACAGTGCTCTCGACGCCGTTCCCGACAGTGCTTCCGACGCCGTTCCCGGCAGTGCTCTCGACGGTGCTTCCGACGACGTTGCGTCAAGCGACGAGGCGCCACCCGGCCGGGATGCGTCGGAGGGGTGGTGACGCCACAGCGGACGGTAGGCTTGCGACCCGTGACCGAGGGACGAGATCAGCCTGCGATGCCAACGATGCGGGCCCTCCGCGGCGCCACCACCTTCGACGTCGACGAGCGGGAGCACGTCTGCGAACGCACCGTCGAGCTGTTGTCGGCGATGGTCGAGCGCAACGACGTTGCCCATGACGACGTCGTCTCGGTGCTGTTCACCGCCACCGACGACCTGCACTCGGTCTTCCCGGCCCTCGCCGCCCGTCAGGTGGGCTACGGCGACATCCCGCTGATCTGCGCCCGGGAGCTCGACATCGCCGGGGCGACGCCCCAGTGCATCCGGATCTTGATGCACCTGCACACCACCAAGCCGCGCGACGGGCTGCACCACGTCTACCAGCACGGCGCCGCCGCGCTGCGCGACGATCTGCCGTCATGAGCGCCGATCGGGTGATCGCCATCGATGGGCCGGCCGGTTCGGGCAAGTCGACCGTGGCCCGCACCGTCGCCGACAAGCTGCACATGGCCCACCTCGATACCGGCGCGATGTACCGGGGGGTGGCCTTCGCCGCCATCGAGGCCAAGATCGATCTCGATGATGGGGACGCCCTCGACGCTCTGGCAGCACGGGTGGAGATGTTTTTCGACGGCGACCGGATCTTCGTCGACGGCACCGACGCCACCGAGGCGATCCGCGGCCAGGCGGTGTCGACTGCGGTCAGCCCGGTGGCGACCAATGCCGGCGTGCGCGCCGAGCTGGTTAGACGCCAGCGGGCGTGGGCCGACGAGCACGACGGTGGGGTGATCGAAGGCCGCGACATCGGCACCGCCGTGTTTCCCGACGCTCCGGTCAAGATCTTTCTCACCGCCACGCCAGACGAGCGGGCCCGCCGCCGTGCCGGCGAGACCGACGGGGTGGACGTCGAGGTGCTGGCGGCGCAGATCGCCGAGCGGGACCTACGCGATTCCACCCGGGCGGTCAACCCGATGCGCCCGGCCGACGACGGCGTGGAGATCGATACGACCGAGATGACCCTCGCCGAGGTGGTCGACGCAGTGCTCGCCATCGTGCCCTGGTCCGAACCTGCCGAACCTGCCGAACCTGCCGAACCTGCCGAACCCGCCGGAGCGCCGACCTGCCGCCGCCAGCCGCCGAACCTGGACGTCGTCGAGGACGTGGCCGTCGAGGACGTGGCCGTCGAGCCGCCTGCGCCCCGCCATCGAGCCATGCAGGGGCGAGCGGTGCAGCCGGTGACCGAGGCCCCGACGCTGTCCGTCGGGGCTCGTGCCGGCTACGGGCTGATCTCCGCCACCACGCGGGGGCTGGCCAAGGGGCTGTACCGCAACGAGATCGTCGGCACGGAGCGCCTGCCTCGCACCGGCCCGTACATCCTGGTCCCGTCGCATCGGTCGGGTATGGACTTTCTGTTCGCAGCGATGGTCACCCGCCGCCGGGTGCGCTGGATGGCCAAGGAGTCGCTGTGGAAGTACCCGTCGCTCGGCTCGTTCGTCGACGTGATGGGCGGCTTCCGGGTCAACCGTGGCACCGCCGATCGCCACGCGCTGCGGGTGGCCGAGGCGATTCTGGCCGATGGCCAGCCGCTGGTGGTGTTTCCCGAGGGAACCCGCCGTAGCGGCGAGGCGGTCGAAGACCTGTTCGACGGCGCCGCATGGTTGTCATCGCCAGCGGGTGCCGGTGGTTCCGGTCGGAATTGCGGGCACCGAAGAGGCGATGTCGACGGGCACCAAGGTGCCCAGGCCCGGCAAGACCGTGATCTGGATCGGCGAGCCGCTGTGGCCGGACGTCCCGCAGGTGGGCCGCATCCCTCGTTCGCACGTCGCCGCCTTCACCGGGCGTATCCTGCCGGAGCTTCAGGATGCCTTCGATCGGGCCAACGCCCACCGTTCGCTCAGCCGGTCAGCCCGGGGATGACGGGTTGGTCTTTGACCCATGGCGGTTTCGGTCGGGGGGGGGGGGCGGGGGGGGCGGGCCGGGGGGGGGGGGGTGGGGGGGGGGCGGGGGGGGGGGGGGGGTCGGCCGGCGTCTTTGTGTCACTGCCCCCTTCGGGTAGGACTGTAGGGATGATCAACGGACTGTTCTCCCCGGGCTCGATCGCTGTTGCGGGCGCTTCCCGCGACCGCCGAGCGGTCGGCCGCCGCATCCTCGACGCCTTGGTCGAGGGCCCCTTCGAGGGCCCGGTCTACGCGATCAACCCGGCAGCCACGCACGTTGGGTCGGTGCCGGCCCATCCATCGCTGAGCGCCATCGGGAAACCGGTTGACCTCGTGGTGGTGGCCGTTCCGGCAAAGCTGGTCCACGAAGTCGTCGCCGAAGCGGCCGACGTCGGTGCGGGTCACGTCGTCGTCGTGTCGGCCGGTTTCGCCGAATCGGGTGATGAGGGCCGCGCCGCACAGGACGAACTGGCAGCCCTGGTGGCCGAACGGGGCATGCGCATGGTGGGGCCCAACTGTCTGGGGGTGCTGGCCACCGACCCCGAGGTGAACATGAACGCCTCGTTTGCCCCCGAGATGCCCCCCGTCGGCAACTTCGGGTTGGCCAGCCAGAGCGGGGCGCTCGGCATCGCCATCATCGAGCTGGCCCGCCGGCTGGGCCTGGGCCTGTCCAACTTCGTCAGCCTCGGCAACCAGGCCGACATCACGGTGTCGGACCTGATCGAGTTCTGGGGTACCGACCCGGCGACGGGGGCAGGCCTTTTGTACCTGGAGTCCTTCACCGATCCGGCCCGGTTTCGGCAGGTGGCCACCGAGACCAGCCGCCAGCTGCCGCTGGTGATGGTGAAGTCGGGCACGACCAGCGCCGGCAGCCGGGCGGCCAGCTCACACACCGCCGCCCTGGCCGGGTCCGACACCGCCGTCGAGGCGCTGCTGGAGCAGAGCGGCGTGATCCGCGCCGCATCGCTTGAGCACATGTTCGGGATCGCCCGCATCCTGTGCTCCCAGCCCCGCCCCAAGGGCCGCCGCGCCGCAGTGGTGACCAACTCCGGTGGCCCCGGTGTGTTGTGCGTCGACGCGTTGCTGCGGGCCAACTACTCCGTCGAGCCGCTCAGCGACGAGGCGTCCGCCGAGTTGGCCCGGCAGCTTCCTGCCGCGGCGTCGGTGGGCAACCCGATCGACATGTTGGCCGCCGCCGGTGCAGCCGCCTACCGCGACGTCACCGAGGCGGTGTTGTCGCTGGATGAGGTGGACGTGCTCATCGTCATCTACACGCCGATCGGCCTGGAGGACGACGAGGCCGTCGCCCAGGCGATCAGCGACGGGGTGGCCGCCGCACGGGCCAAGGGCGCTGACGGAGTCGTGCTGGCCTCGGTGGTCGGCGGCGAAGGCCAGCACAGCGAACCGCAGGCGAACGGGGAGGCAGGCGGGCGGGAAGTGATCCCCACCTTCGCCTTCCCTGAGGATCTGGCGCCGCTGCTGGGCCCGATCGGTGACTACTGCGACTGGCTGGCCCGTGACCTGGGGCGGGTAGGCGAGCCGGAGGGCTGTGACACCGAAGAGGCGCTGAGGATCGTGACCGAAGCGCTCAGCCAGCGGGGTGAGGGTTGGCTCACCGTCGCCGAGGCGCGAGCGGTGCTCGACGCGGTGGGAATCAACCTGAACGCAGGCCGGGTGGTGGTGAGCGCCGCCGAGGCTCGTGCCGCAGCCGACGAGATCGGCTATCCGGTGGCGGTCACGGTGGCCTCGACCGGGATCGTGCACAAGTCGGACGTCGGTGGGGTCCACCTGAACCTGGCGACCGCCGACGAGGTGGCGAAGGCCTATCAGGCGGTATCGTCGCTGACCGAAGGCACCGACGCACGGCTGGACGGGGCGCTCGTCGGTGCGATGGAGGATGGCATCGAGCTGTTTCTCGGCGTCGACCGCGACGCCTCCTTCGGGCCGTTGATCGGTTTCGGGCTGGGGGGAACCTCGGTGGAGGTGCTCGACGACGTGGCCTTCCGGTTGGCGCCCTGACCGATAGGGATGCCCACGACCAGGTGCGATCGATCCGCGGCTGGAAGCTGCTCGCCGGCCACCGCGGCGCACCCCCGGTGGACGCCGAGGCCATCGAAGACCTGCTCGCCCGCATCTCGGCGCTGGTCGTGGCCGTCGACGGGATCGCCGAGCTCGACATCAACCCGTTCTTTGCCCGTCCGGATGGGGTGGTGGCCACCGACGTCCGCATCCTCATCAAGGAGCCCGGCCGGTGAGCATCCGACGCGTCCACCGCTCGACCGTGTGACCGGTTTGGTCTGACCGAATCGGTGTGACCTACGTCCGAAGCGAACGGAGTCGCGGCCCGGCCGGACGGGTGAGTTGGTCGGCGAGGCGGTTTTCTTGGGAAACTACCGGCATCATGATCGACGAGAAGCTTAAGTCCGTGTACCACGACATCGTTTCCCGCAACCCGGCGCAACAGGAGTTCCACCAGGCGACCCGGGAGGTGCTCGAGTCGCTGGGTCCGGTGGTGGCCAACACCCCGAGTATCTGCACGCCAAGGTCATCCAGATGTTGGCCGAGCCCGAACGTCAGATCATCTTCCGGGTGCCCTGGGCCGACGATCAGGGACAGGTCCACATCAACCGGGGCTTTCGCATCGAGTTCAACAGCGCCTTGGGGCCATTCAAGGGCGGCCTGCGCTTTCACCCGTCGGTCAACCTGGGCATCGTCAAGTTTCTCGGCTTCGAGCAGGTGTTCAAGAACGCGTTGACCGGGCTGCCGATCGGTGGCGGCAAGGGCGGTTCCGACTTCGACCCCAAGGGTCGCTCGGACGCCGAGGTGATGCGCTTTTGTCAGAGCTTCATGACCGAGCTGTACCGCCACCTGGGCGAGTACACCGACGTGCCCGCCGGCGACATCGGCGTGGGCACCCGCGAGATCGGTTACCTGTTCGGCCAGTACAAGCGGATCACGAACCGCTACGAGTCGGCGGTGATCACCGGCAAGAGCACGGAATGGGGCGGCTCCCAGGTGCGCACCGAGGCCACCGGCTACGGCGCGGTGTTCTTCGCCAAGGAGATGCTCGAAGCGCAGAACGGCTCGATCGAGGGCAAGCGCTGCATCGTCTCCGGCTCGGGCAACGTCGCCATCTACGCGATTGAAAAGCTGCATCAGCTGGGCGCGATCGTCGTCGCCTGCTCGGACCCGACGGCTTCATTCACGACCCGGCGGGAATCGACCTCGACCTCCTCAAGCAGGTGAAGTCGGTCGAGCGCCAGCGGCTGACCACCTACGCCGAGCGGCGCGGCGGCGTCACCCACCATCCGGCGGGCAGCGTCTGGTCGATCCCGGCCGAGGTGGTGTTTCCGTGCGCCACCCAGAACGAATTGTCCGGTCGCGATGCGGCGAGCCTGGCCAAGAACGGCTGCATCGCCGTGGTCGAGGGTGCCAACATGCCTTGCACCGCAGCCGCCATCGACGTCTTCCGGGAGAACGGCATCCTCTTCGGCCCGGCCAAGGCCGCCAACGCCGGCGGCGTTGCCACCTCGGCGCTCGAGATGCAACAGAACGCCAGTCGCGACTCCTGGGAGTTCCACTACACCGAGGATCGGCTGGCCAAGATCATGTCGAACATCCACGACACCTGCCTGAGCACTGCGGATGAGTTCGGGCGCCCCGGCGATTACGTCACCGGTGCCAACGTGGCCGGCTTCAAGCGGGTAGCGGCGGCCATGATGGCCTTCGGGTTGGTGTAACCGTCTCGGCCTTCTGTGGTGGGTGCTGCGCGCCGGAACGCCTACGTCGTCATGGTGCTCGCCGGGCACAAGCGTGCCGCAACATGTGACTTCCAAGCGGTGGCCCGGCGTGATTGGATGTAAGGACCGAGGAAAGGAGGTGGTCCACATCAACGACTGTTCTTATGGGACTTCGGAGGTGGCTGGCCGCTAAAGCGGCTCGCTGGATCTCTTTGGCGAATCCCCGCCAGACACCCGACGGATCGATGATCGGGAACCGTCCCGCTCGATGCACCACGCGTTGATCCGTCGTTCACACCAGTAACGCACTGGGGAGGCGCTCCATGATGGAGCGCCTCCCTCGCGTTCGGGGTGCCGCTGCTTGGCGGTGTCGGGGGGCGCATGGGCATTTTTTGTGAGGTGGGTGTGCTGAGCTCTACGCTGCCATATGATGGCCCAATGGCACGTACCCAGACGATCGTCCAGCTCAGCGATGCGCTCGTTGAGCAGCTCGACGCCGAGGCGTCGGCGCGAGGAGTGTCGCGCTCGGCCCTGGTTCGTGAGGCCGTGGAACGGCACCTTGCAGAGTCCTCCAGAGCGGCGATCGGCCGACGAATCGCCGACGGGTATCTGCGCATGCCGCAGCATCAACCCGATGGCTGGGCCGACCTCGACCGGCTAGCTGATGCCTCGACCCGAGAGACCTTGCAGCGCCTCGATCACGAAGAATCCGAAGCGGGACTACCGCCGTGGTAGCGCGCGGTGAGGTGTGGTGGTACGAACACCCCGACGCTGGGCGGCGACCGTACCTGGTGATCACCCGGAGCGAAGCATGTGAGGTGCTGCATCAGGTGTTGGCGGTGCCGGCGACCCGCACAACTCGAGGAATCCCCACCGAGGTGACCGTCGATGAGACCGACGGCATGCCAGAGTCATCGGTCTTCAGCGTCGACGATCTCAGCTTGGTCAGGAAGTCGCTGCTGACGCAGCGTTTGACGATCCTTCAGCCTGAGCGCATGTCGGAGGTGTGCGCCGCGCTCGGTGCCGCCACCGATTGTCCGGGGCTCGGCTGACCGTAGGGGCCGGCGAGGAACTCCTGCAGCTTGGCCTCGGCTTCGGCGCCGAAAAGGATGTTGCACACCTCGCGCAGGCCCTCAGTGTCGGCCAGGTCGGCGTTGGGCACCACCTGCTCGATCTTTGATCGGCGGCGCATGAAGTCCTCGAGCCGGGTTACCATCTCGGTGCTCGCAGCCAGGTACAGCTCGACGCGCAGGTAGTCGGTGCCGCCAAAAATGTCTTTGCCCATCGACGGGTCGGAGCGGATCGCCTCCAACATGGCGAACGCCCGACGTCCGTAGCGCCGCCAGAGGCGGTCCGACAGCGGCTCCACGTCGGGTCGCACCCGCAGGTCGTCCAGGCGCATCAGGCGGGCCTGACGGTAGAACACGTCGCGGGTTTCGCTGGTCGGCTCGCCGTACCAGGTGCCGGTGTCCTTCTCGAGGGGCAGCCCCAGGTCCTCGACAGCGTCGGCCACCTCCTCGCCGACGTTGAGGCAGTCGGTCAGCTTGCCGCCGAAGATGGAGATCACGCTGCGGGCGCGGTCCACCTCGATCTCGTGCTTGCGGCTGAGCGACGTCCAGTCGACGTCGGTGCGGTCGCCACCCGAGTTGGGCACGACCAGGGGTCGAACGCCGCAGCGCTCGGCGATGACGTCATCGGTGGTCAGGGGTTTGGGTAGATCGAGGCGTTTGTTGATCTGATCCAACAGGAACGCCCGGTCGTCGTCGGTGACGCCGGCACGGGGTCGTCGGTGCGGGTGTCGGTGGTGCCGATCACCGAGCGGATACCCATGGGGATCACGTGAACAGCCGCCCACTGTCATCGAAGAAGGCGAGCACCCGCTGGTGTTCGGTGGTCGTCAGCCGGGGACGATCAGGTGGATGCCCTTGGAATAGACGATGCGATGCTCGGTCGTCACGCCCCAGGCGGAGTTGAGCCTGTCGACGTAGGGCCGGCGGCGTTGGACGATCGTGCGGGCCTTCAGCTCGAGGCGTTCGCCGGACTCCAGGTCCGCAAGGCCGAGCTGCCAGTGACCATCGCTGCGCTGGGCATCGACCAGCTCGACGTAGTTGGCCACCGCCGCCCCGGCCTCGATCGCCGAGCGGACGAACCCGAAGACGAAGCGGGCGTCGTTGTCGCGCAGGTAGGCGTCCCGGTACTCGATGCCGCCCCGGACGCCGTCCGTATCGATGACCGGCTCGGTCTTTTTGATCGCCTCGGCGCTGTGCAGCTGGGTGGCCGGGTGCGGAACTTGCCGATGCCCCAGTAGGCGGTGGCGCCGAGGGCAGCGAACCATGGCGGGTAGGGCGAGCTGTCGTCCAGTGCGGCCAGAAACGACAGCTCGGCCACGTTGTCGGGGTAGGCCTTCATCAGCCGGTTGCGGCTCTCGCACAGCTTGTACACCAGCGGCAACTCGTAATTTTCCAGGTACTTGAACCCGCCCCACACCAGGTTGGAGCTCTCCTGGCTGGTCTCGGAGCCGAAGTCGGCCCGGTCGATCAGGGCGACCGAGGCACCCCGCCCGGCCAGCGAGGCGGCCGTGACCGCCCCGGTGATGCCGCCGCCCACGGTGGCCACGGCGACCCTCGCGTCGCGCAGTCGATCGATGTTGGTATCTCGCAATGCCATGGGTGAACGGTACCAATCGGGGGCGGCCAGGCCCGATCCGTGGCGGTCGCGCCGGCGCGAGCGTCAGCCGTCGCCTCGCGTCTGGGGCCCCGCACCCCAGGGGGTGGCGATCGATCGGGCGGCCAGCGTCAGCTCGGAGACGGCGAACGTGTGGGCCTGGCCGATCAGCCGTTCCCCGCCGTCGGCCCAGTCCTCGATCAGCGTCCGTGCCCAGTCGAGCGAGACCGCCGAGCAGTCGACCCGTCGGGTGCCTTCGCCGTCGACGATGATCAGGTGCTCGGCGCCGGGCCGCCCGGCCGGGTCGATGTTGGCCCGCACCTCGAGGGTGCCCTCGGTGCCGACGATCGACAGGCGCACGTCGCCCCAGGTGCCCAGCCCGGCAGGGGACAACAGGTCGACCCGGTGATCGCCGACCACCGGGCCACCGTCGGCACTCGCCACCAAGCAAAGCGTGCCGATGTCGGCGAACCCAGGGTGCTCGGGGTGGGTGAGGTTGCCCTCCGAGGCGGCGGTCACCGCGGCGTCGAGATCACCGGTGATCGCCAGGAACTGATCGACCTGGTGCGAGGCGAGGTCGACCAGGATGCCCCCCGAGGTGGCCGCGTCGAAGAACCAGGCGGGTCGATCGTCGGCGTTGAGCGTGTGGGGCCCCGAGCCGATCACGTGGGCGACGTGGCCGACGGCGCCGCTGCGGGCCAGTCGGATCGCCTCCGGAGATGGCGCGATTGGTGAACCGCTCGGTGAACAGCACGCTCCAGCGGCGCCCGGAGGTGGCCACCGCCCGGCGAAGGCGTTGCAGGTCCGGGGCGGTGGTCACCCCGGGCTTGGCGCTCAGGACGTGTTTGCCCGCCGAGAGCGCGGCGACGGCCACGTCGGCCCGCTGCGAGGGGATGCCTGCGGTCACCACGACGTCGATGCGGTCGTCGGCGAGCAGTTCGGCCGGGTGGACGGCCACCGAGTCCGGTCGCCAGCCCTCGTACAGTTCGAGGAACTCCCCGTCGGCGACGTGGGCCGCGGCGTTGGCGCCGGCGTCGAGCAGTCCCTGCACCAGTTCGAAAACGTGCAGGTGATCGAGGCCGATCACGCCCAGGCGAAGGCTCACGTTGTGCACCCCTTTCCCCGACCGACGATGCACCGGACGGTATCTCAGGGAATCTTGCGGGGCGATGCACCGTGGCCACCGTCGGTGACTATGGTCACCGACGCGAGCCTGTGACGAGGGAGAGCTTGCACCTCATTCACCCACCGGCATGAGTTGATCATGCTTCATGAAAGGCATCAAGAATGTATAGGAAGCTCTCCCTGGGCCTCGCTGGTCTCGGATTGGTCGCGCTCGGTTGCGCGCCCGCCCCACCGGCGCCGCCCAAGCCGACAGAGTTCACGGTGAACACCACCGCCGACACCGCCGACTTCAAGGCGGGAGATGGCTTGTGCGCCGACGCCACATTGAAGTGTTCGCTTCGGGCGGCGGTCACCGAAGCCAACGCTCAGAACCGGCCGACCACGATCCACCTCGGACGCGCCACCCATTCGCTGAACCTGAGGGCGGATCGTCGGACAGCCCGACGAAGG